>CAYSWW010000308.1:0-1035 GCA_964434915.1 uncultured Coprobacillus sp. | reverse complement strand
TGTGTTATGCCGATATCAGCATAAATCGCAAAAATATCCTTTCGCCCAAAAATGGCGACTTCCATACTTATATTTCAAGTTTGCATGTCTATCAAATATCATTAATGTTGATTTCGATTTTATATAGCCCATAAATTCTGATACACTGTATTTTGGCGGTATTTCCAATAACATATGTATGTGATCTGGACAGGCTTCTCCTTCTATGAGGTTAACATCTGGTTTCCTATCAATTAATAATTTTATTTTTTCAATGATTTCTTTTCTTAACTTGTTATATATAATCATTCTTCTATATTTTGGTACAATGACAATATGATATATGATGTATGTGATAAACTGTTTGTGTCTTTCATTAGACATCCTCCTTTGATTTTATATTCAGCTGCCAGGCTAAATATATATTATCATTGGAGATTTTTATTCACAACGCTGAAGCTAAAATCTTACCACGCGCATAGCACGTGGTAAGATTTTATAATAAAATATCTCTCTTTTTAGGCTCAGATACTCTACAGTAGATAATTGCTTTCTGTTTCGTCATATGTCTTTCTCCCTCTGCAGGAGCATGCTTAATCACTCCTACACTATATAGGCCACGAAAAGAGGCATTTTTAAACATTTATTTTCTATTTTTGTATTTTTTTGAACATCTATTTTGTATTGATATAGATAATGTTTTAAATGATTCAGACGGAATTTCTTATAACGTATTAACTAACGAGGAATTAGAAAAATTGTTCAGGGAAATTGAGTTAAAAAAAACTAAATTTACAGTACGAAAGATTCGTAAACAGTAAAATTGAAATAAGGAGGGTAGATGAATTTGCACAAAAGCATCGCTAAAATATGTCTATAACGTTTAAATATCAAAAGAATTTAACGAGGCACTGAAAATATTGAAAACTACTGTATTGAGTATTTTCAAAATTATGAATATGCCCAAAAAGTTTATCAGAAAATGCAGCAAATACACCATTATCTACAAAAAAATATTTATATAAGTATATTTCATCATATATCAACTATAATTTT
>CAYSWW010000307.1:0-1145 GCA_964434915.1 uncultured Coprobacillus sp. | reverse complement strand
AGCTTATTGAACATAAATGTTTTGATGTCTGCTATTCTTATTATTTCAGAAACAGATATAGATATGACCCAGTTTGAAACAGAGAAACAACTATGCTACTGGACCGAAGTTTCTTCTACCAACAATGAAAGTGCAGAAAATAAAAACAGTGATTTTGCTCAAAAGTATATTAAGAATCAAGAAAAGAACACAAGAAAGCCATCATCGCCATCACAAAATGATACTTGTCAGTATTTATCACATGATTCTAACTGGAGAAAAGTTCAATCCTTCGGACTATGAATCATTTAAGAATCCAAAACCACAAAAAGAAAAGAACAATTATACAGTTAAGACAGCATTAGACTTTCTAAAATCACAAGGATTTGACGTATCATCAATTCAAGATATTCCTCAATAATATTTTGTTTTTTCTAAGTAAGACCGAACTTATTTTTAAGTTTGTTTTTTTATGTTTTTATTCACGATTGGGCACTATTATTTTTCATACTTTCACTTCCTTGAAGCGTATTATATAACAAAAAGACAAAGAATTCACTTTTTTTCTTTGCGTTACATAAAAATATCTGTATAATAAAAAATATGAAAGGAAGTTGTATCCCATGGAAGATATTATATTATCAATTTTTTCAATACTTTTAATTCTTGCGATATGTTGGTTTTCTTATACAATCGCAAACATCATAGTAACTATATTGAAATGTAAAAAATTAGACAAATCATTGCATTTTTGTTTTAATACAAAAGGGAAAATCTTTTATATATGTCTAACAATTATCTATGTTGCTGGATTTATTGGTGGATTGATTATGTTGGTTTATGGTTTGCTGAATAACAAGACGAATTTCTATCAATATGGTTTAGATATTGCTGCTTTTATAAGTGTTGTTTTTGCTTATTTCTTATCTTCATTAGTTTTGATTGGAAGAAAAAATATGATGGTTGGAAGAATGATGATTGATTATCGTAAATTAAAGAAAGTTAATTTTAATATGAATAATCAGATGTCATTTGTTTATGCTCAAAAAAATTATCACTTTTCAACAAGATTCATTGACATTATAGCTCTTAGAAAAATTATTTCAAAATAAAAAGTTTGATACCAATGTCATGAAGTGAAAGAGAATGATGAGATTTTAAGGATT
>CAYSWW010000306.1:0-1204 GCA_964434915.1 uncultured Coprobacillus sp. | reverse complement strand
GCTATCTTTTTCTTTTCATATTCTGACGAATCCAAATTCTTTATAGATAAAAAACCCTGATTTTATCAAGGTTTTTTAACACTTATTATTCACCAACGTATGGTAATAATGCCATTTGTCTAGCACGTTTAATAGCTACAGCTAATTGTCTTTGGTATTTAGCGCTTGTTCCAGTTACACGTCTAGGAATGATTTTACCATTAGCAGAAACAAATCTTTTTAATAATTCAACATCTTTATAATCAATGTAATCAATCTTATTCTTTGTAAAGTAGCAAACTTTCTTTCTACCCATTCTTTGTCTTTTGAATGCCATAAGTTATTTCCTCCTTAAAATTGAATATCGTCTTCCATGATATCGAAAGAATCAAATGAATTATCAAAATCTTTTTCTAAATTCACTGTTTTCATATCATAAAAATTATCTTTTTCTACTTGTGGTTGTTGCTGTTGTGCTCTTTCTCTTGCTGCTTTCGTTTCCAAGAATTGCACACTATCACATACAACTTCTACAACAAAAACTCTTTGTCCTTGGGCATTATCATAACTACGAGAACGTAGTCTTCCTTCTACACCAACTAATGATCCTTTAGAACAATACTTCTCAACATTTTCAGCAATTTTATTCCAAACAACACAATTGATAAAATCAGCTTGTTGTCCATCAGCTGAATTATAATTTCTATTTAATGCAAGCGTAAATGAAGTAACTGATGCACCAGTATTTGTTCTTCTTAATTCAGGATCTTTTGTCATTCTTCCAACGAGAACTACTCGATTAATCATATTACTCTCCTCTTATCTTCTAAGTGTTAAATGACGTAATACATTTGCATTAATACGAGATAAACGTTCAAATTCTTTAATGTTATCTGGAGTAGTTGTTGCATCCATAACAACATAATATCCTTTAGTGTAATGTTTGATTTCATAAGCGAAATCACGTAATCCCCATTCGTTTACATTATCAACAGTTCCTTCACCATTTGTTAAAATGTTTTTGAAGTTTTCAATTAAACTGTTTCTAGCATCTTCTTCAACGTCTGGTTTAACAATAAACATAATTTCGTATTTGTTCATTTTTTTACCTCCTCCTATGGTCTAATGGTCTACATCCTCTGTAGACAGGCAGTAAATCAATTTTACGTGCTTGTTGATTATAGCATACACTCATAAAAATTACAATGAATTTATCAATATTTTT
>CAYSWW010000305.1:0-1207 GCA_964434915.1 uncultured Coprobacillus sp. | reverse complement strand
GATTTTAAATTATCTATTTAGTTAAAACTACAACTGAAAATGAAAGTTGCTTACATTTTTTGTACCCAACTTTTAAAAATTGAAAAAGTCTCTCAGCATATTATCTGATGAGACTTTATGAATTTAAATCCTTAACTTAATGACATTGGTTTTTGCCTTTCCAGCATCTATTCCTTAAAAAACACAGTTAATAATAAGTAATCATTGCTTATTGCTATATTTATTGTGAAAATCTTGAATGAGTCGAAATTTTTAGCATGTAGTGAATCATCATATATAATATTGATAAAAGACACCATCAATTTTACCGTTCTCTATGATAGAAATTGTTTCTTCAAATTTTTTAGCCAGTTTAGAAATAGAAGAATAGTCATTTTTTTAATATTTTTGATGATTTAATAATCACGATCTTCACATTCCTATTTCAATCATCAATACCAATTACCAATTTTACCCGGTAAAATTACCGGATAAAAATTATAACCTTTATCAAAGCAAATCTTTGTTAAAATAACTGTTTAACATGATCCTGTAAGAGATGCAGTATTCGAACAATAAAAATATCGTCCTTGGTAATTTGATAAAACAAGATATAATTTTCATATCTTAAAAAACGAAAGCCACTGTTGATATCGTTTTCTAAATACCATATCGGTCCTAGTTGCGGATATTCTTTAAGCTCATTTATTTTACCAAGGATCCCCTTTACTGTTCTTTTGGCTGCAACCGGATTATTCAGATCATCATAGATATAATCATAAATTCTATCCAAATCTTTTTTTGATTTTGGTGAATAAAATATTTTAATCATTGTTGAATCTCTTTTCAAAATGTTTTAGCATTTCATCTTCATCAATCCATCCTTCTTCATTTGCAGAAACAACACTTTCATTCAACATGCTCATAAATTTCATCTCAGCAACAAGCTTATCATACTTCATTGCTTTTTCATACATTTCCTCCTGTTCATTGATATCCATAATCGTATAACAACCATGTCCATTTTTTGTCAAATAAACAGGTGAACCAACAGATACTTTTTCTAGCACTTGATTATAATTTCTTAAATCTGAAATAGGTTTAATAACTGGCATAACAATCACTCCTTATATTATTATACACATATATTAAGAATTATTCAACGTAATATTTTTAGAAGATTATATTAATAATTGATTTTCCATTCTTTTATTATATTCCTCATTAG
>CAYSWW010000304.1:0-1263 GCA_964434915.1 uncultured Coprobacillus sp. | reverse complement strand
AAATTATTAATTGTGTTTATTATAGAATATTGTGAATATGATTAATCATCAAGTGATAAAAAATGTATAAATTATTAATATAAAAATTAAAGCACAATCATAATTTTGGAATGTTTGAATGATATCCACAATATTTTCGATTTCTTTGTTATATATTTCTACTTCTTGTTCGTTACAATCCAAGATGCTTTTACTAGTTAATAAAATTTTAATCACCTCTAGTTTCATTTTATATTACTCAAAATAAGATTCAATAAAATGTTAATCTTTAACTTAGAATGAAGAATTTGTTTCTTTATTAAGTAGTTCTTTACAACCTTTTTTATATAAGAGTTGGTAACGTTAACTTTTTATATATAATTAGTGTTTAGTAGTGAATTACATAAAACACTTATACTTTAGTTACTATTAAACTATTAGCTAAGACCATAGTTTTTGAATAAAGTTATCATATAAGGAATATTATAATATTTTTGATTCATTTTCATGACATATAAGTTGAATGTTTTTATCAGCAATCAAATAACTCTCACCATAGATTGTCTCTTGATCATCTATTAATACATAACTACCATCAACTAATACTATAAATTGATGATTAATGCTATCATTATAAGTAATATCTTCATATAATCTCATGCCATCTAGATATCTATCTTTAACCATTTGATAGTGAGGAATAATATTTGTTTGAGTCAAATTAAGACCTTTGATCCATCTTTGAAAGTTTGGATCAATTGCTTCACCATTTTCTTCGGGTTGACAATAAACAATATCAGCACTATTCATACTACCAGCACTGATGCCAATAATGATACCATCAAAATTTTTGATTTTTTCTCTTAATTGAATCTCATTAAAGAAAGCATTTTGGGTAGGAACATGACCACCACCTAATAAAATGACATCATATTGGTGAAGATCATCTCTTGTAAAATCACTATATCTTCGATCAATAAGATGAAAAGATTGAACAGAAAAATGTTCTTTTAAAAATATGTCCTTAAAGAATTCACACATTTCATCGTTTTGCTCATAAGCATCGGGACTAGCAGCAATCATACAGCATCGACTATTATCTTTCCAATATATTTTGAGCTTCTCAACAAAATGATTTTTCTTATCTAAACCATCAACTTTTCTGCTACCATCTAATGGTCCAGTTGGACTGCTTGTTAAAAAGACTACCATAATTTCATCACCTCAATTTATAAATTTTATTTCTATGTAAATTATAAGAGTTTTTAATTTGTATTTCAATGA
>CAYSWW010000303.1:0-1290 GCA_964434915.1 uncultured Coprobacillus sp. | reverse complement strand
GATACAATTAAAACAGTTTATGCAAGAGAAATTTTAGATTCAAGAGGGAATCCAACAGTAGAAGTAGAAGTTGTGAGTGAAAATGGTGTGATGGGACGTGCCAGTGTGCCTAGTGGTGCTTCGACAGGTGTTCATGAGGCCGTGGAATTAAGAGATCAGGATCAATCAAGATATTTAGGATTAGGTGTTTCTAAGGCTGTTGAAAATGTTAATAATGTAATTGCTGAAGCAGTTGTTGGACAGTCTTTATTGGATCAAAGAAAAATCGATCAGATGATGATTGATTTGGATGGAACACCAAATAAAGGAAAACTAGGGGCTAATGCTATCCTGGGTGTTTCTTTAGCAGTTGCTAAATGTGCTGCTAATAGTTTGAATATGCCTCTATATAAATATATTGGTGGAGCCAATGCACACGTTCTACCAACACCAATGATGAATATTATCAATGGTGGAGCACATGCTGACAATAATGTAGACTTTCAGGAATTTATGATCATGCCAGTTCATGCCTCTTCATTCAAGGAAGCTATTCGCATGGGAGCAGAAGTATTTCATTCTTTAAAGAAAGTTCTGAAAGCAAAAGGATTAAATACAGCTGTAGGAGATGAAGGAGGATTTGCTCCAAATCTGGCATCAAATGAAGAAGCGATACAAACGATCCTAGAAGCGATTGAAAAAGCGGGATACAAACCAGGTGAAGATGTGAAACTGGCAATGGATGTAGCAAGTTCAGAGTTCTATGAAGATGGTGTATACACGCTACCGGGAGAGAACGACAAAACATTTACATCAAAGGAATTGGTAGACTTTTATGTAGAGTTATGTGAGAAGTATCCGATTATATCAATCGAAGATGGATTAGACCAGGACGACTGGGAAGGATGGGATTACTTAACAGAGAAGTTAGGGAAGAAAGTGCAGTTAGTAGGAGATGACTTTTTTGTAACGAATACGAAACGATTGAAACAAGGAATTGAAAGAGGGGTAGCGAATTCAATTCTTATCAAAGTGAATCAGATTGGAACATTAACAGAGACATTGGAAGCAATTGAGATGGCCCAGAAAGGGAACTATACAGCAGTGGTATCACATCGTTCAGGAGAGACAGAGGATACAACGATAGCGGACATAGCAGTAGCGACAAATGCCGGACAGATCAAAACAGGATCCGCATCAAGGACAGACCGTATTGCGAAGTACAATCAGTTAATGCGAATTGAAGATGAGTTATGTGGACAAAGTGAATATGCTGGGGGTCAAGCTTTTTATCAATTGAAGAATAAATAA
>CAYSWW010000302.1:0-1322 GCA_964434915.1 uncultured Coprobacillus sp. | reverse complement strand
GTTATTCTACACCCCACAAGTTGGAAACCCCAGGTTATTGTGGAGTGCCATTTTTCTAAATAATATTTTTTAAAAAATGAATATAATCTTCTAATTGTTTTTTTCCAAAATCTGTTATTGTATATGTTGTTCTAGGTTTGTTGTCAACAAATTCTTTTGTTTGTGTTATGTAATTTTCTTTCAATAATATTTTGATATGTCCTGCTAATTTTCCATCCGAACAATGACATAAATCTTTTAATGAAGAATATGTAAATGGTGATACATATAAGGATGAAAGAATTTGAATACGGATATTCGAATCAAATATTTTTGGTATGTCATTAAAACTTTGTATCATGCTTATAATCTAAATACATAAACAATAAAAGAAAGAACATAACCATATTGTACTGCTCAACAAAACTAAGGAACGTATACAATTCTACAAAGAAATTAAATCCATAGAAAATTTTATCATAGGTGTATGTAGTTAGAAGTAAATTGAGAATGATACTAATAATATTTATTATAATTTCAAATAAATATATCTTATTTCTTCTATAAAAATAAATAAGAAAAACTCCAATGATAAATACAATTGAATGGATTGTTAATATATTATAAAAATTAAGTAAAAATGATGCATTCATATATATAACAATCAATGGTATAAGTTTTGATATAACAATAAGAATAGGAACAAATGACCAAGTTCTTAAAAAATCTTTTTCTCTGTATCGAAGATTTATTTTATTAAAAGCAATAAAATAAATAACAATAGAACCTACATACAAGAATAATTCAATTATGTTGTGCAGAGGAAAATACCAGTCAGTTAATATCCAAAGATGGGAAATAGATAGATTTGTCATGACATTTAAGATGACATCACTTATCAATATAGATACAATCCAAATAGATATCACTTTATATATATTTTTATAAGGTTTGGTAGTTGCACTAAATTGGGCGTCTTCCATATAAGATTGAATCTTATTTAATGTTTGTTGGTTATCCATTTTATCATTACTCCTCTAGTATCCTGTAAATGACTTATTTAATCAGTCCTTTATAGGATATCTTTTCTTTTTCAAGGTTGATTGCAGTCAAGTTTATTTGCAAAACCGAAATATATGAATATAGATTTGCTTCTCTTTGCTTGAAACGCTTACTATAAAACAGAATTATATCACTGAAGTGAATGACATTAATATTTACAAATAGAAATAATTGATGAGATATCATCATAATCTATAAGAAAAATTAAATATTCATACAAATCATTAACTTGATTTTATATAATTAACTTTTTATAAACTTTATTGTAACATATAATTATA
>CAYSWW010000301.1:0-1352 GCA_964434915.1 uncultured Coprobacillus sp. | reverse complement strand
TTTCGATATAAATGTAGAGCCACATACGAGGCCCTTACGTTTGGTTCAACGGGAGAGGCAATAAATTTATGAAGAATTTATTCCTCTCTACCCTGTTTTATTTTATAAATAATATTGTTGAAAATAGTGAATACGTATTAAATCACAGATTGTCATTATCTGATAATTGAAATTAATACTGTCGAATTTACCAGGAACGTAGATAACATGGCAGTTATCGTTCGATTCGGTACGTAAATATTTTTTGTTTTGAGTGATTAAAATTTGTTGTGCATTTTCTATATGAACATCTTCTTTAGTCATTTTAAATTCTTCTAAATAACGCCCTGTTGCACTAATAACGATGGCTACATCATTTTCATCCAATACTATAGGATCGTAGTTGTGATATTGGATAAATGGTTTACCAAAAGTAATCATATCAGTTTGAAGTTCAATAGCGATAGATATAGGATATAACGCACCAAAAATGACGATTCTTTTTGCTTTATACAGTTTATGACATATATCACTAATCGTTTCTTCCATTTCTTCGTTACTACAGTTTTTTTCCATTTTTTCTATCAAATCACGGCTATTTACACCTAACATTCTCACACGAATTTGATTAAGACGTGTTTGATGATGATTGACTAAAGTTTGTCTAAATTCTTCATATTGATTAAAACCCAATAAAGCAATAAATGAATAAAGTTCCTCTTTTTTAAAACATCCTTTCTGTAAAAACATTTCTTCACTCATATCTTCCATTTCTAAATAATGAAATACTATAAAGGTACATATCTTGTAATAGTAATCATGGAATAGTGTACCATTTAAATATGTAAGTATTCGGCTCAATAAGATATTCATAATGTTTACCTCCCATCATGCTTTCTATTATATCATGTTTAAAATAAATGTTATAATATTTTTGTTTATTGAAAAAAATGTTACAATGTATTAAAAAGGAGAACTGTTATGCGATTTATAAAAAAAGATATTTCTCAAATTCAATTTGAATATACTCATTATTCACAAGAACTTAAAGATTCGATTTTAAGAATTGGTTTTTCATTTCCAATACAAGTCATTGATGAAAATGGAAACTATAGATGTATAGATGGCCATAAGCGTTTATCAGCTTTATATGATATTTTGCAAGAAAATCCACAATATCATCGAGGTAGTAAAGTGTATCTATTAATTAAAAACAGAGATAACATACGATCAAATGATTGTTGGAGAGGAAGGAATACACATTAAACCACTTTATATTATTATGATGAAAAATCAATTAGGAAATATGCATCAATGCAAGACATTGATTCGTCATCAACATGTTTTTATTAATGAGAAAATAATAGATAATC
>CAYSWW010000300.1:0-1375 GCA_964434915.1 uncultured Coprobacillus sp. | reverse complement strand
CTAAGTGATTTCACTAACCCTGTGACAAGTGGTCAATCAAATTATTTTATAAATATAAAATAATAGTAAATTTTGAGTAGAAAAAATAAGGCAATAACTATTGCGAGCAGAGAAAATACCAAATATTTTAGATATTCAATAAATGATAATATGCTTTGAAAGCATAAAATGGTATGTTGTATAAGTATTTGGTATTTGATGAATGAATTTTATCACGATTTAATGTTTCCTTTGGTTTATAAATGGATGACTCAATATATGTGGATACATCAATGTGATGATAAGCACATTTTATGTTTAGAAAATGAAGAGAGAACAGGAACGATTCATTTTTATCAAGATAATCTTGTAGAATGTTCAATTATGAATCAAGAGAATATCTTTTATTTGCATTTCCAAATGCATGATTTTCATTCAACAATGGAACAACTGAATACTTTTTTGATTATATGGTAAATGGTACAAATGAAAAGCGTTTACATTATGATAAAATAAGAGTAAGAAATATTTTACTAAGTTGCAGCAGTGGTTTGGCGACGTCTTATTATGCTTATATGATGAATGAGTTTTTAAAGAATGCAGATATTGATATTCATGTAGAAGCTATTTCTTATACTGAAATTGAAAGAGTCGCTGATGATTATAATGTTATTCTGCTTGTACCACAAATTAAGTATCTTTTGCCTGAGCTTAAACTACAATATGGTCATAAGGTTTTTACTATGAATACTCAGGATTTTGCAACAAATAATTATATGCATGTTTTAGAGTATTTAAGTACAAAAATGGAAAAGATATAAAATATAGATTATTAAAGCAGACTAATTTTAAGTAGTTTTCGGATATATGGCAATTGGATCAAATGTGCGGTGGAATCGATGATGGTCTTGTATTTTTCAAGATTTTTATTTATATGATGTTTTAAAAAATGAGACCCATGCTTATGTTGTGATTGATGAAGAAAAGGTTATTGGACTATTGGTATTATCCGTTTTGGGCAAGACAAAAGTGATATTGTAAAAAATATGAAGATTTTTTTAGCTTCTGTATCTGATAGTGAATACCAAGGAATGATGAATGAGTATAAGCAAAACTGTGAATGGATGTTGAAGAAAAGTGGTTTGATATATGAAAGTGAATTTGTTTTATTGGTTGTGTCAAGAGATTATTAAGGTCAGGATGTTGGAAGATTTTTAATGGATTTAGCGAAAAAGGTTTTCGACATGAAAGTTGTCATGGATATTATTTGTATACTGATACGAGTTGTCATTATTAATTTTATGATCATATTGATATGGAAAGAGTTTTTTCTTTGAAAAGAGTAAGCGTCAATACAAATAGCCCTACTATTTATGTACAGCATACATTATAATAG
>CAYSWW010000299.1:0-1404 GCA_964434915.1 uncultured Coprobacillus sp. | reverse complement strand
ATTCCTAGGTGAAGATGCATCCCTGACCATGCAAAGATCTTCAAACTTTCTTCCAAAAGTTTCCTCCCCAAAACTGTTTCTTCACTTCAGGATGTTCAGCAAATATGCGTTTTGCTGTTATACTTTTGATTGTTGTTATAATCTTGGTTGGACTATAATCTGGTGTTGACTGCACGAGAAAGTGCACATGATCTTTGTCAGCACCTATTTCAAGAAATGTTATCCAATCGTATCTCAGTTCTATTCCTTCGCTTATTTGCTTCAAACTTTCATCCACAGTTTCTGTTATGACTACGCGGCGGTATTTTGTTGGACAGACAAAATGTTAAACAAGATTCGATACATTATGTGAATGATGAATATTAATACTATTTGGCATATGTAATCACCCCAATGTTATTTTATAACATTGGGCACTACGCCGCAAGCAGCGGGGAAATGCCCAAGAGTAAAAAGTATTCACTGGATACTTTTTACTTATTATATTAATGGGGAAACTTATTTTTACAAACCAACAACTAAAGAGATTTGGCTTGTATAGTCGCAATACTTTATATGTAATGATTTATCATAATTATGATTATCAGTAATGCATTAAGTTCTATTCTTCAGTTTTTTCTCCTTTAAATAATTGGTCTAATGCTTTTACAAGATTATAATAATTTTCTAATTCCGTTTTTAGATATTCTTTACCTTCCTCTTCTAAGTGATAATAAACACATATTTTATTACCGACGATTTCTTGATAACTAGTGATATATTGTTCCTTGCTTTGGTATGATAATACCATTTGTTTTTTCTTTAATATATTTTGTAATTTCATAAGCATATCGATCTCTATCTTGTAGTACACTCAAGATAATTAAATCAAATTTTATAAAATAATTAGAATTTTTAGCCATATATATCACCGCAAATATTATAACAATACGAAGTGAAAAATTCAATAAATACTCATCTTCTCCTTATATCGTTTATTTTAAATAGTTTGCATTCTTTTCTAATGTATTTTATTATATCACTGGTTATTTATGAATTTGGTAAGATTGTTGAATATTATGAAATTTCAGTTAATTAAATAAACTGATGACTTGACAAAATTGAAGTTTGATGTAGAATTGTATTACAAGCAATGATTTAGGATATGTTCTTATAAGAGAGTTGTTTAGAGAGAAAACGGTTGGTGAAAGTTTTTCAATGCTTATATGGGTACTCCCTAATAGCTACACTCGAAAGAGATTGTCGTTTAGTCGCGTTAAGACATTGAGGTTATCGTAAGATAATGAAAAAAAGGTGGTACCACGAGATTTCGTCCTTTGGATGAAATCTCTTTTTTGTATGCCATGCCCGGCATATAAAAAAGGGACAAAATAAATTTTGTCCACTGGGTGATTAATCATCTTT
>CAYSWW010000298.1:0-1486 GCA_964434915.1 uncultured Coprobacillus sp. | reverse complement strand
TATACACTTTTTTAGTAAAACATTAATTTCCATTTCTATTTTTTTATTCAGATTATTCTCCTATCCTAATGTATATTCAACGAATGCATTCACTTCATCCATTGTTTCAAATCTTGCAGTATATGTAAAATTACCCATAGCCCCACTCAAAATATCTGGCATTCTTTCACACATGACTAAATCAAATTGATATTTATTAACAATTTCATCATGACTATGCGTATATGTTAAACCATCTCGTCTACCACAATAAACACAATGATAAGGTCTTTCATGACTATATTCACTATGACCATCAACAACCATATCTGCATAAATTTGATAAACATTAATATCATTTGCGAAATTCATCATATCTGGAGTATACCCTCCAGGAGTTCTATGATTAACCTCCAAGCCAATAATATCGCCTTTTTTCCCTAAACCTTCTTTATCTTCTAACATTCTAAAAAATTCCATATGAAAACATCTTCCTGCGGTATAGAAAGTTTTCACACATGCACGACCAGCTTGTTTTAAATCATAAGGAATTTCTCTCAATGAATAATAATACATACTGCTCGCATCATTAACAACATCCATAATAGGATTAGGAAAAATATGTGATGTTTCAAATAAAACTTCCTTATCCAAATTAGCAATTCCATCATAAGAAATAATTAATCCATTCACAAATTCTTCCATAATATATTGAGTTGGTTGCTCCTTAGCATAAAATGCCTTTAATTCCTCTTCATTTGAAATCTTATAAGTTACAGCAGCCCCAACACCATTATCTGGTTTAACAACGACCGGATAACCAACTTTTTCTATAAATTTTAGCCCCTCTTCTAAAGTTGATGTTAAATGATATCGTGCTGTTTTTACACCAGCATCTTCATAAAACTTCTTCATCTTTGACTTACATTTAATATCTTCAATATGACTTGTATGAATACCTGTTGTAATATTAAAGTCTCTTCTCAATTTAGCATCTTGTTCTAACCAATATTCATTATTTGATTCTAACCAATCAATATGTCCATAATGAAAAATAAAATATCCCATTGCTTTAACCATTTCATTATAATCTTCCATTGAATAAACTTGATAGTAATCTGTTATTGCATTCTTTAATTCATAACTGATTTGATCATATGGTGTATCCCCAATAGCTAATACATTGACACCTTTATTTTTTAAACATTCACAAAAATGATAAAAGTTTTTTGGAAATGCTGGTGACACATAAACAAAGTTCATAACTTTTCCCCCTTTAGTTAAACTATTCCTATTATAGCATATTTTAAATGATAATCATCATAATTTTTTATCGTCTTTTTAACATTTCATAAAAAAGCGCATTTATTTGTCGATTTTATAAAAAAACAAACTCATTTTTTATCTGTTTCCTTAAACACAAAAAAGAGTCACAAATAATATGACTCTTCTATCTTCGTATTTGGTATCTCTATAAAAATCATACACTTCATCATTGATGTATATG
>CAYSWW010000297.1:0-1506 GCA_964434915.1 uncultured Coprobacillus sp. | reverse complement strand
TTTTACTAATGGATTAGTGCTTAAATCGATCATTTAGACAATGAATATTAACTTTTACTAATCAATTTCATTACATCATAAAACTTCACATAAATCGGTTGAGTTCGAATCTTGCAGCAGGATGTGGGACCTACGTCGTATAGTAAAATCTGTGTGCTCTGCCTTCGTCCTCGCTCACAGATTTTACCGTGTTACTTTTTTCAGGCATTAGGAGTAGAGCATAATAGTCCTTCTTCAAGTCCGCACTTTCATAATCTTTCTTGGTCAGGAAGAATGCATCAATTCTTTTCTTTCTGTCAATCACTTGGTCATAATTTTCAAGACCCGCTTGCCTTAGTCTCGCCATGGCGCCTACAACTTGTACACATCATGTTCGTTTGCATTCTTGAAGTAGAACTTGAAGAATTCTTCAGGAGAACCAAAATCTCTTATTGATTTCGCTAAATCTTTATCTTGTGCACATCTTTTCACTGTGACTCGGGTTTCCTCCAGTTTCACTTGTTCAGTAATTACTGAGCAATTGAAGTCCAGCTGATTGGCCTTTCTCCAATTAAATGTTGGCCCGCACATCATCTGAAATAAAAGCAACTATTGCAACAATCTTTTAATTTAATCAAAACAAAATCGAAGATTTTTGTGCTCTGTATTTTCCAATTGCGCTTAACAAAGATGACATTCGCAAGATTTAAAGAATTGCAATAGTTTCCTTAACCATTTTTACGAAACCGGTGATGGTTTCTTTAGTTTCAGCCAAGAAAATCCCTCTGAAAACATCTTCTGGAAAATACTGGGCACAAAAATGTCATCTTCTTGATGAATAGTTTCGTCTGTTAAACGTTCAAACTCTTGTGATGAGAATACAAACGACTTTTATTTCCCTGGAGTTTTTGATGATGTAGAAGATCCAAATTCTATCTATCTAACATCCTTTAACAAATCAGCAAATTTTTTGAAGAACAAACCGAAACTCTTTTTCAACATCAAGAAGAAATGCAATACAATCTGAAGTAACAAGACGAAACAGGTCTAACTCCGCATGAAGAAATATTCCCCTCACAGCAGTGGACAACCAAGTAAATATAATTCTTCTGCCTGATTGAAGAGAATAAGGAAAATTCCAGACGACGACGACGACGAATTTTCCAATGAAGATTACAAAACTGAAGTCACTTTGTTGAAAGAAGTACTGAAATCGCCAGAAGAGTTTGAGGAAATACTAGAATTTGATCACGTGATTTCTGACGACTTCTTTGTCAAAGAAAACGCTTTTTATGAAACTCTCACTGAAACTTCAAAAATCTACATGATCGACGAAGATGCTATTACGACATTTCTAATAGATTGTTGTCGGAATGAAATATTTGATCCCCTCTTTAACCGTATCGCTCAAATGGTCAAATTCAAACAATGGAAATTTTGAACATTATATATGTTAGAATACCACAACATATATATCCCTAATCTCAACGCATTTGCTAATGTGGCTCTTAGAACCTCTGCAATACA
>CAYSWW010000296.1:0-1515 GCA_964434915.1 uncultured Coprobacillus sp. | reverse complement strand
TAAATTCTTCAAAAAAAAGCACAAAAGAAACATGGTGCTAACTGCCAAAGACGGGATTTATTGTGCTAATTATAAAAAAATGAGATAATATAAATTGGATTTTATACAATATATAAAAGCAAAAATATTACTAGATATTTTAAATGATTTAGAGTAAGTGGATAAACAATTTCAACCAAAAAAATTATGAAAGGACAAACTATGAACCTAAATGAAAAAACACTAGAAAAACTTAGAAAACTAATAAATGAAGAAACAGAATATAGAAGTGGTCGAAAACTAATAGATTTTTTTGCTGAGTTTGGTTTTGATGAAAAATATGATAGTGTTTTTCTATCTAGATGGATATACACAGATGAGAAGTTAAAAAAGCTCAATAATACAAGCGATATCGATAAATGTATAAGAAAAGTGTTTAATCCTATAAACTTTATAGAAGATTCATCGAAACTAGATGATTTAATTAATGATTTTAATAAATATTTATCTTTTGATGGATGGAAAGTCGTAAGAGAAAAGAAAATTATTACATTTAAGAAATTTGAAGAACATGAAAGAGAGTGCTCAATAGACACAAAAAAAGTTAATGATGAAAGGTAATTTATAGAATTAGATATTAAGTATGATTTAAAAAAATTAAAAATAGAGAGTAATCTATTAAACGTAGTAGAAGAAAGATTAGATGAAATGGAAAAATGTATTAATAATAATATTCCTTTGTCTGCTATTTTTTTTAGCAGGAAGAACATTAGAAGGGATTTTGTTAAGTTACGCTATATCAAATATTCAAATTTATAATCAAGCAAACTCTTCACCTAAAAAAGATGGAAAAGTGAAAAGATTATATGATTGGACTTTGAATGACTTGATTAATGTTTCTACGGAAATAGGATTTATTAAAGAAGATACAAAAAATTTAGTACATGTTTAAGAGATTTTCGTAATTATATTCATCCATATCAACAAATGCAATCATGTTTTTCCCCTGATTTGAATACTGCAAAAATATGTTGTCAAGTATTAAAACTTGCGATTGTACAAATTTCTCAAAAATCATAAATGAATAATATAATATTCTAATATGATTTAATAGAAAATATAATGTTTATGTATAGAAAAGAAATAATATCAATTTAATTGCAGTTAAAAAAGATATTTTAAATTAAATTTGTAAAATAAGTTTTAAGAAAAATCTTTGGTTTAAATAGCATTTGATATATAGATAGAGCATGAAATATTTGTTATCATATTTTATTCAAAAATATCAAACAACAAAAAGATCAATACTGAATTTAACTAGTATGAATTAATCTTCTTGTTGTTACATAATTATAGCTTATCAATAAAATCTATAAGATTTTTCTATTTTTTTCATAAATAAGGCATACGTACTTCGTAACATTTCTACACTATGCCCTAATCTATCAGCAATTAATAATTCAGACATCATTGGATTTGATAATAAAGGCACTCCACAATAACCTGGGGTTTCCAACTTGTGGGGTGTAGAATAAC
>CAYSWW010000295.1:0-1520 GCA_964434915.1 uncultured Coprobacillus sp. | reverse complement strand
GCAGTTTTAACGTTTTATTGTTATTCAATTTCCAATCAAGCAGATCTGTTGAATAACAACAGAGAGATAACAGTAAACTTATATTGGAATGTGCTTTTATTAAAAAAATTGTGAATTTGGTAAGAAATAGTTAAAGTTTACAAATATAACTATATATATCTAAAATGATTTGAGAACAGTATCTAATGTAGGTGTTACCTTTGGATATGCTTCTTTGAAACGTTGAATATATTCAGTTATCAATTGATATGTTTTTTGTGCATAAGGATTCTCTGATTCATGTTGAGCACGTTGATAGATATACCTGGTGTGTACAAGCATATTGATGAACGAATTGATATCGATGCTCATCAATGTGTACAAGCAACCGTATATCTGTGAAAAGAGTTGATTTGGAACAAAGAGAGTTTGAGAGAGTTGATTCATCACTTCAGTCTTCATTCCTGGATATCCAGAGCTGCAGTTAGCGATTAGCTCGATTATTATGCCTGCACCGATCTCCCTGATCTCGATGTCCTGGTCAACAGTGCCAGTCATCGTCTGCTTGAGAAGAAGAGTGAATCCAATCTTCATGAAAGGATGAGCGAAAAGACTTATTGGAAGTGTCTTGTTCCTGACAAGAGCACGTGCTGCCTTGCCAACTGACAACATACGAACAGGATCGTGAAGATGAGTAGCTATCTGAGCCATGAAGAAACGGAGGAAGTAAGGAATTGTTGGACCAATTCCAACACTTAATTGAATGGTTGAAAAACATGATTGAAACCGGTCAGTGATGCCTTCGGAGATTATTTCGACAGCTTCTGTGTAGTACTTCTTCAGTTCCGGTGTGAGAGGCTTGAGAGTGTGTTGTGCTTGATGTGCATCAAAAATTGAAGTGATTGCATTTTGGACGGATTGTTGGCTTGACTTCATAACTTTAGACTGTATACGGCTTTTAGCTGAAGCAGAGTCGAAATTAACGCCATTAACTTTTTTCCATCTGAAATCAAAAGGCAAGTCGCGATTTCCTTTGGGGAGTTGTGTTGTAACGAATTGGGTGAGAGGTACTTTAGGCTCTTTTACATATGAAAAAACCATTCCTTCTGTCGAATCTTCTTTTATTTCGTATTCAGAATCTGGTAAATATCCATAAAGCTGCTGACGTGAATAATTTTTGAAAATTGTTTTAATGTGGTCGCACGTGAGTTTTGTGGAGTGTGTTTTATTTTTTAATAAAATGACAGGTTTTAAAAATTGAGTGATTCTAAATTCAGCATCTTTTGCAAGATCTTCTAAACATTGCTGTTTTTGGAATTTAATTCCTAATGAATCAGCGGTTGATTGGACAGCTAAAAAGGTCGAATCAGACATTCCGAAATGAAAATATCAAAAAATCAAATTTGAGATCCCCATAAATGTAACTCATTATAAATTTCTTTTCTTTCTCACTCATGATCTCGCATTCTTTTCATAACTTTGCTTTCAGAACAATATACCTTTCGCATAGAGGAGTGATGCTAATTTTAGTCGTCTTAGTT
>CAYSWW010000294.1:0-1541 GCA_964434915.1 uncultured Coprobacillus sp. | reverse complement strand
ATATTAGCTATCTGTTATTAAAATACATTTCATGCGTTTATCCTAAAAATAAGCCTAGCTCTGAAAAATAAATTTTTCAGTTTAAGCCATTTTAACCTTACATTCTCTTCCACCTGTAATTTCAAGTCACACATAGTTATGAAAATCAATCATTTCTTTTTACCAAAGTGAGTATTATAAAAAGTGAGTATTACAATGGGTGGTTATATAAGTTTCCCGGCATTCATTTCAAATTTATCCATCGATTCGTATCTTCATGTGCAAATGTGCTACTTATTTTTAGATAGGAACAAAATTTTTTGGGCTCTTTTTAGAGTTCTTTTTGTGTTTCAACACACTCAATTTTAATACTTTTTTTAGCTCGTTTCTATCTTTTTTAAATTTCAATTTCCAATGATATTAATAAGAAAAACTTATTAAAGATAATATAAAACAGTGTCATATAGAATCATTACAGAGTAAAATCTTATTCTAAGTTCAAACTTTTTATCCAATGTGAAATATCAGGATGTCCATTCAATACTGTCGTTTGATGCCAATTAGCATGAGGACAGCTTGTATGCAAATATTGATCTGTTTCACCAGCCCCACTTCCGCCAGAAGTCGCAAATGGAACAATCATTTGATGATCAAAAGAATAACTTTCTAAAAAAGTATTGATAATTGTAGGAGCAATATACCACCAAATCGGAAATCCTACAAAGACAACATCATATTGATCTATATTTACTATCTTATCGGCAATAGCTGGACGAGAGTGATGATTTTTCATTTCAACACTACTACGTGAATTCTGATTACGCCAATTTAAATCAGCGGATGTATAAGGTATTGCAGGTTTAATTTCATATAAATCACCTTGAATCTCTTCAGCAATAGATTTTGCTACTCTTTTTGTTACACCACTACATGAGAAATAAGCTACCAAAGCTTTCATCATCGTTCACCTCTTATTTTAATTCATTGTATTCTTTATCATTAACTGGTTCACACCATTCATTATATGCTCCCTCAGCAGGCACTTCAATTGCGATATGAGCAAACCAGCTGTCTTTCGCTGCGCCATGCCAATGTTTGACTTCTGTAGGAATATTAACAACATCACCAGGATGAAGTTCAATAGGTTCTTTCCCCCATTCTTGATAATATCCTCTACCATCAGTAACCAATAAAATTTGTGCTCCTTTATGATGAATATGCCAATTATTACGACATCCTGGTTCAAATGTAACATTTGCTACACCAACACCTTGATTACTTGCTAACATATTTAAATAACTTTGCCCAACAAAATATTGTGCATAAGCATCGTTAGGTTTCCCAATTCCAAATAAACATTTCTTATCTTCCATGATAATTCCTCCTCGTATAATTTTATTTTATGCTTCGCCTAGTATAATGTCAAATGCTTATTATTTATATTCATTATGCTTCTAAAGCATAATGTATAATACAAAAAAGAAAGATGAAATGTTTGAACTTTCTATCTTTCTGTTATGAAGTGACCTTTGTCAAGTATAAATTACACATTCATAATAAAA
>CAYSWW010000293.1:0-1567 GCA_964434915.1 uncultured Coprobacillus sp. | reverse complement strand
TTTAATAATGATGATCACAATAACTCAACATTGGTAGATTCAATCTTCTTCAAACATCAGAGCAACAATCTGTGCCTCTAACAGAAAACAAATCAACAAAAAAATTTTTTGGTCATAAAATAATCATCAGAATTTAGTGATGTCGACTACACAAGGAAGCATAATTTTCGCTTACAAATGACATAATAAGAAGGTTTACGCATCATGCATTCTACATACATAATTTTAGAAGAAAATTCCGAAATTTAAACAAAAATACTTATCATCATTTCGAAATTTCTCATTGACCGAATGATTCCGAATCTTCAATTTAGGATTAATGTTATCAGTATATGTTCACCTATGACATATTAAATATTTTGGAAATCAAATAGACGCGTCACTTTTTATTCACGATTATTGTATAAACTTTTTGATTACTTTGCTCAAACTTAAAAATTAACGTCGAATTTAAGCACAATTCTTTATAGCTTTTGCTTTACAAATTCTATTTTCAATAAAATATCCTTTTTTATAAATTCAGATAAATTCTTCAATTTCTTTTCAATCAATAGATTTTCATTTTTTATTTATTCGTATTAACAAATATGAGTTTATAACATATAGGTTGTTAAAAACATATAGTTTTATGACAAAACCTTATCAGAATAATAAAACAAACTTATTTCTTCATTCTCTTCATAACTTATTTGGTATCATCCAGAGAAGGAAGGAACTTGTTTATAAAATCATTCCAAGGTTCAATGAAAAGATCTGCAGCTAAAGACTTGATGAAATCTATGTCTTTTATGAACATTATAATTTCATCATATTTTACTGCTGAGGATTTAAAATACATCTAAATAAACGTACATTGGAATGCCAATGTACGTTGGTTTCTGGCGGAGAAAACACTTCTTGAAATTGATGGTGAGAAGGTTTTTTGCCTTTATATATAAAAAAAGGGAGATTTCATTTTGTTCTGTCATTTAGGAACATGAATATTTGTCTTCTTGCTGTTTTTGTATTAGTCTTCAATGCAACACTTTCAGTCAAATCTTCCCCCCTTGATAATTTGGTCTTTTTTCATAATTTGTTATCATGATGTACGAAAACTTTTGTTTTGCTAAAATTATCTCATTTAAATTATCAATAATATTACTGCTGTCATTCTTTGATTACAATGTGTCGTAGATGTTTGTATTTCACGGCTTTGTAAAGTGTTTTAAGAATTGTCTTGTGTGCACAAGACAAAGATTTAACATCTTTGTTGTTAAAATAATGAAAAAAATACGGTCTACTTTATTGATATTCCTCTAATTCTTGTCCTTTTTGTTTTTAATGAGCAATTGTTGAAATGTTTGACAAGAAATAATAGAATAAGCAAAAATTTCTCTTATTACTGACATGTAGTTGAGATATTTCATCCGTTTTATGTGTTTCTAGTTGATATATTGAATGATATTGTTTCTCAACATAAGTGTGAGTAAAAAAATATTTGAATTTTAAAAAATAATAAACGTTCACTTTTTGTAAAAATTCTAAACCGACGTAGATAATATTTCTAAGGTAGATCTGGGTAATTGAA
>CAYSWW010000292.1:0-1592 GCA_964434915.1 uncultured Coprobacillus sp. | reverse complement strand
AAAAAAAAGAGTATCTTCAGTTTCAAACTTGAGATACTCTTTGCCATATTAAATAATCGCTAATAATATAAAGTTTAAGATGAACAATAAAGCCACGCCGGCGATAATTGGATGAATTTCTTTAGCTTGTTTTTTGAAGATTTTAATTAAACAATAGAAAATAAAGGCACTGGCAATACCGTATGAAATACTATAACAAAGTGCCATAAATAGACCGGCAAAGAATGCAGGAATTGCTTCTTCTAAATTAGCCCATTCAATTTCAGCAAAAGAAGAAACCATCATACATCCAACAATAATCAACGCAGGCGCTGTAGCAGCAGAAGGAATTGCACTGACAAAAGTTGCTAAAAAGGCACTTAAAGCAAAACAGATGGCCGTTACAACAGAAGTTAATCCTGTTCTTCCACCGGCTCCAATACCAGCTGCACTTTCAACATAAGTTGTTGTGTTTGAAGTTCCAAAGATCGCTCCAATAGATGTGGCAGTTGCATCAGCAAATAAGGCTTTATCCATTTTTGAACTAAAACCACTACTTGATTCTAATGCTTTTTCATCTTCTTCAGAGAAAATTCCACTACGTCTACCAGTTCCAATAAAAGTTCCAATTGTATCAAAAGTATCTGACATACTAAAGGCAAAAATAGTAATGATAACCAAAGGTAATTGTGTTAAATCTGAAAATAATGAAGGCAAACCTTCAGCTGTAAAAATAACCCCGAATGTAGAAGGTAAAGCATGAACAGCATCGACAAAGCTAACAGTATCTGCTGTCGTTGTTACTCCAAAAGGAATACCCAAAATAGTTGTAATAATAATGGCAATTAAGATACCACCCTTTACATTTTTAAGTGTTAAAATAATAGCCAAAACTAATCCAATTAAGAAGATCCATAAAGCTGGTTGATTTAAAGTTGCAATAGCAGGCACACCGCTATCAAAAGTGATAAATCCCACATTTAAAAAACCTAAATAAGCAATAAAAACACCAATACCTCCACCAATTGCATTTTG
This sequence comes from uncultured Coprobacillus sp., assembly GCA_964434915.1. Taxonomy (GTDB): domain Bacteria; phylum Bacillota_I; class Bacilli_A; order Erysipelotrichales; family Coprobacillaceae; genus CAYSWW01. Next base: position 578 of record CAYSWW010000292.1, on the reverse strand, counting down.
TAAAGATTGTGGAATCGCTTTAATAATAACTTTTCTTACTTTTGTCACCGTAATAAAAATATTAATCAAGCCACAAATAAAAACCATTGATAAAGCTTGTTTCCATGTGAAATTTAATTGAAAACAAACAGTGTAAACAAAAAAAGCATTTAATCCCATTCCAGGTGCTTGGGCATAAGGAACATTAGCGACAAATCCCATAATTAAAGTCCCAATGACAGCAGAGATAATAGTTGCTAAAAAGACAGCTCCCCATTCCATTCCTGATTGAGATAATGTATTCGGATTGACAGCAATAATATAAGCCATCGCAAAGAATGTTGTTATCCCAGCCATGATTTCAGTTGAAACAGTCGTGTTATTTTCTTTGAGTTTAAAGAATTTTTCCATTTTTTTCTCCCTTCCTCTTGATGGTATCAAGAACGAATAGACTTTATCACATTTTGTCAATATTTTCAATATGATAGTGGATATATTAAGATTGCAAAAGATTTTTATTTTCACAATGAATGATATTATATATAATATAAATAAAAAGGAGGAAAAAAATGAATATCTTAGTATTAGCACCTTTACAA
>CAYSWW010000291.1:0-1609 GCA_964434915.1 uncultured Coprobacillus sp. | reverse complement strand
AGGAACATCTTTTGATCACGGACAAGGTTTCTAATATTCCTTGCATCAGTGTCATATGAACAAAACTGAGAGCATGATTCAAGTGTTGGAGGGGACAATTTGATGAATTGTGATGTTGTTTCAGAAGTTAATTCCATTTCTCTATCTTGAAGATAAGCACTGATTAATCCATAGGCTGTTTGCCATTCTTGGGATCGATTGCTTCCATTAATATGTGGGAAAAGTTCTTTAAATTTTTTATTTCTTGTTGTCGAAATTTCTGATCCGAGTTTGTTGTAATAAATTGATTGAATGTGGTTGGTAAGTCCTTTTCTAGCAAATTCTTCTTTGAGAACATCTCTTTGAGTTCTTCTTGGCCCCTCTTCCATTTGTTTTTTTCCTTTCCGTTTGTAAACTGAAAATAAATCATGTCACATTTAATCTAAAGTGACATTTTCAAAGCTCTTGATTAAAAACATAAAAATCAATTTATCATTCTACCTACAACAATTTAAAAAGCATAAAAAGACATTTTGAAAGCTCTTGATTAAAAAACATAAAAACCAATTTATCATTCTACCTACAACAATTTAGAAATTTTGAGGTATATTTCAAAATTGCTGAAATGAACTTCCTTCATGTTAAATATACACAAGAAGCATGCATTAATGTTACTAGTAGTGAGCCTTTCACTTTCTACTAGTTTTCATGTTTAAACATTCAACCTTGTCAAAATAAAATATAAAAACATAGTATTATATCATATTATTTATTTATCAGTGCTTTCAATGCTCCCCAGCGACAAATGCATGAACATAATCAAGGAATTCCATAATCATGACCTGCTCTGCATCAAGTTGGGAGCAAGAAATTTCTAAAACATTTTGACAAAAATCTGGATAAAGCGCAAGAATTGCTTCGAAAGTTGTTTGCGATTTCTTGAGTATTTCCTTATACCGCATCTGACTATCTTCAGTTCCAAAGAGATCGAAGACAACCCTCCTGCAAAAGAAGCCACATTCCGCAATTGATGGCTTTGCTTCCTTTTCGAGGTCCTTTGCACGAGTTTCAGCATCAGCACCACTTTCGAAGTTGACTGCAGCAATTGCTTCAGCAAGTTTGAGTTCGTCCTTCATGATGTCTGACTTCTGATATGATTCGATAACATCTTTCTCTTTGATGCGGGCGTGTTGAAGGAACGCGTTAAGAATACGATCGATTTTGGGCTGTGGACCATCTTTTGGAATCAAACGAATGAATTCAATGATTTCAATGAACGAGAAGAGACCTCGGTTGAAGAGCTCACCATATACAACAAAAACAAGGCGCCAGAGGTTTGCATTATCTTCGTCTAAAACTTGTTGCTGATAAAGTGGATGCTGAATTTGAACTTCACGGCGAATTTCTGTGTGATCGTATGGGAGTCTGGAAATGAGGACACCCAAGTAGTCTGCGAAGTCGTGGATGTCTTTTGCATGCTTCTTGAGAAGTTTGAAGCACATTGAAATAACACTTTTGAGTGGAACTTGCGGCGGTAAAATTGGGTCGAAAGGTTCATCTGGAGCTGTTTGGACGTACTGACCTTCGATTTCTTCCTCTAGGGCTGCACTGTCGTAGTTTTCATCGATAA
>CAYSWW010000290.1:0-1613 GCA_964434915.1 uncultured Coprobacillus sp. | reverse complement strand
AAAACCATATAAAACAAATGTCATATCTTATTGACAACTTCATTATAGCAATGTAAAATAAATAAATCTAATACTTTAATTATAATATGTTCCATGCTTTTTAGGCATATAGAATAACACAGTAGCTATAATATATCATGTAATAAAGTATTTATATAGACTTCTAATCAAATCATTTATTCTTCATTTGATTCCAAAATATCAATGAAAAGAACAACTTATGTAACAGTTCTAGGCACGTTCCTAGAACTATTTTTTTATGGTTCCATAGCCTATAATGACATTGCTATTGACTGAATAAGTGTTTCTTCTTACTTCATCATTTGAATTTCCTTCTACTGTATAAACAATTCCATTTTCTGCTTTTCAACCATACCTACATGACCACAGTGATTAACATTGTTCCAATCAAAGAAAATAATCATTCCTTCATTTGGTACAGTTCCTCGTGGTAACCATTGATTCCTTTCTTTAAACCAATTCATACCAACAGTAACATTTTCAAACTTAGGCATCGATCCATCTTGAAGCATACCACATTGCTCTGAACACCAACTCACAAAGATTGCACACCATTCTACTCGTGATGAATAGCCCCACCAAGACCAATAAGGAATACCGCCTTTATACCTAACTGTGTTAAAGCAACATTGACTAACTGACTATTTCCTGTCCCAAGTTGTGCAAACTGATAATAACGCATGACATGAGGAACATATTCAGGATCACCATAACTGCTCCAGCCATGTTTTGCTGCTTGTTCTTCAGAGAATACTTGTGCGTTGTCTTGCGAATATCCTCCAAAGTTTTTAACTGCCCATTCGATATAGCCATTGCCATAATTATATCCCTGCCATGCTAAGGAAAGGTTTTCTATATCAAATGGATCTTTACACTTTGCTCGTTTTACACAGTCCGCAAAATTTTCAATTCCAACTTTGATTGAATACTCCGGATCAGTAATTCCATTTGGTACATTTGGATATTTTTTATTAAATGCACATTCCGATGACTGCATAGGATCATTTCCTTTGCCACCGGATTCCTGCATCATGATAGCTTGAATGGCATTGACATACAAAGGAATTTCAAATTCATCTGCATACTTTTGAATAAGAGGTGTACAGGCAATGACTTCTTGTGATAATTGAGCATAACCAGAAGATGAATTTCCTCTGCTCATAAAAATACCACCGACAAGTGCAATCACTAAAATAAACAAACAGGCAACACTGCCAATAGCCGATAAAAATAGATATACTTCTTTAGCACTTTCTACCATCTTCTTTAATGCGGAAGTTGTTGCTTTGTTTATCTTCTTTGCATAATTTGATGATTTCATGGCAACCTGTTTCATAGTAGAAGCAGATTCTTTTGATTTCTTCATAGACTGTATTGCATATTGTTTGGCTGCATTTTTATTTTGAGAGGGTATCTTTACCGATACTTTTCTATCCCTCTTTGGTGCTTTGATAAATTACTTAATTCCTCTGCTATCTGTTGTCTTAATATCTTTTTTATTTGCTTGTCTAGTTTTGATAGTGCGATTCTTTGTAAAAACAGAACGTGTTTTATGCGTTTTGGCTTTGATTTGATGATCTTGTTGCAAAATA
>CAYSWW010000289.1:0-1617 GCA_964434915.1 uncultured Coprobacillus sp. | reverse complement strand
ATAATATGGCTAATCTCAGATTGATACAAACAGATCAAGCCGGTGTTTCCAATGCGAGAAATATCGGTTTGGATAAAGCAAGGGGTGACTATATTGCATTTATAGATGATGATGATTATGTCTCACCTTCATATTTAGAAGAATTATATAAGCAAGCTTTTCCAAGAACTATTTCTCTTTGTTATCCGTATGCATTTAATGATGGCATTCCCGATAAACAGCTTCCTTATAACATTACTGAGGCATACGAATATTGTATTCGGACAGGGCGTTTGTGTTTGACATCGCGGATGCGAAAATATTTTTCGGGTCCCTGCATGAAACTTATTCCAATGACTTTTATTCGAGATAGAAGATTTGATACTCGTTTTAATATTGGAGAGGACACTCTTTTCATGTTTTTGATTAGCGATAGTTTCCACTCATTTGCTGTTACTTCTAGAGCCGCTATTTATTATCGACGTTTCCGACATGGAAGTGCAACATATAGTAGTAAATCTTTCTGTGCGTTGTTTAGGAACAATATCTTACAGATGTGTATGTATGTGAAATATTATATGCAAAATCCTTTTCAATATAGCACGCTTTTTTTTCTTATTCGAATATCGGGTAATGTATATACGATATTAAAATCTGGTTTGTTTAAATCATTATCTATTCATGATAGATGAAAATAGTGAAAATTATTGGTGGTTTAGGCAATCAAATGTTCCAATATGCTTTATATTTAGCTTTAAAAGAAAAATTTCCTACGGAAACTGTAAAAATAGATTTATCTTGTTTTAATGGATATCCTTTACATAATGGATTTGAATTAAATAAGATATTTCATTTAGATTATGAGAATGCCTCTTTTAAAGACTTACTAAAACTAGCATATCCTTATTCACATTATCGATGTTGGCAAATCGGGAAATACATATTACCTAAGAGAAAATCAATGTATATTGAAAAATCCTCGTTCCATTTTGACCCTGAAGTGTTTTCTCATCGGGGGGATTGCTATTATGATGGTTATTGGCAAGCCATTCAGTATTATGCACCTATAAGAGAGGATATAATAAAACTTTTTGCTCCTATTGAATATTCCGATTATACTGTATCTGTTCTTAAATCTATTGATGAAATAAATTCTGTTGGCATTCATGTACGACGAGGAGATTACTTGAAAGTTAAGGATTTCGCGGGAATCTGTGATTGGGGATATTACAAGAATGCAATAGAATATTTAAAGCAGCATTATCGGATTGATAAATTCTTTATATTCTCAAATGATTTGCAATGGTGTGGAAGTAATATCATCCCATTATTGGATAAATATGATTTCGAGTTGGTTTCAGGAAATATCGGTAAAAATAGTTATATGGATATGTTCTTGATGTCGCATTGTAAATATTTGATAATGGCTAATAGCTCTTTTAGTTGGTGGGGTGCTTTTCTGAATCAGAGAGAAGATAAAGAGGTTTTAGCTCCTGCCAAGTGGACTAATACCAGGGAAACACCTGATATATATGACAAAACTTGGGTACGAATCTAATCATAAATTTATTTTGTAACAACTCCCATGCCCGACCACGGCTTAGTTTCCATCATTACCCCATCTTACAACTCTTCTTC
>CAYSWW010000288.1:0-1618 GCA_964434915.1 uncultured Coprobacillus sp. | reverse complement strand
TTAATTTGAATAAATTTATCACTTTTGGAACTAAAAAATTTGCGGTTCAACACCACTTGTAAGTAGCGTTGTGTATGTATTTCTGCGATGTTATTTCAGATAACGCAAATGCCGCTGTCCCCATAAACCAATAGGCGGTTCTTTTTTGATTGGGAAGATAAGCCAAGGAATATAATAATCTCCTTGTAGTTCATACTACAGACCATTTTTATCATCGTAAATATACTTGTCCATTGAAAAATCCTCCGTTATAATATATTCGCACATACATCACAATTCTCCGATTGCCCCACTCTGTTATATCTTGTTTGAAATGGGAATATTGCCTAAGAACGCACCTCATAGAAGAAGGGTGCATTTTTTATTGAGAGAGGATTTAAGATACATGGATCAAATAACAAAGGAAGCAACTCTATTGTGTAAAAAAAGAATTGAAACAGTTGATGATCTAAAAAAGTAGAATCAACTGTCAAGAATAGACTGGAATCACTTATTAAGGAACGCAGATGCATCTACAACAAAATCAGACGTTGCAAAAATCCTGATACAAAAGAGAAACTTCAAAGATATGTGTATAGTCTTTCTGAAGAAATCAAGGAATTACGAAAGGAGGTGAGGCTTTATGAAGGGATAGAAAATCGTTCATTGAAGATGAAAGAAATTATCAAAGCAATGAACGAAAGACAAAATGATACACAATTCAACAGATTATATAGAAATGCAGAACAATAAATAATAGAATGTAAAAAGACTATTAACAAGAAAGAGGAAACTATATAATGATATTATTTGTTGATGAAACGGAATGTGAGGATTATTTTATTGTTGCTGGTTTATTGTCTGTATCTAAGTCTATGACAGATATGACCTATAAAAGATTTAAAAAAAGATTAAGACTATGAAGTTATCTGAAAAAACTAAGCAACAAATATTTTTGGAATTTAAGGATGTTCTATTAGACAGACATTATCAGAAAATAAAGATAAAGATGTTAAAAGAACTTAATGATATGAAATACACTGTGTATTTTGCCTCATACATTAAAAAGGATATGTCATTCAAACAGGAAGACAAAGAAAAACAGTATATCCTTCTGTTAAGTAAAATTGTTAATTCAATTGATCAGGATATATCCATCATCTTTGATACATTTAATAAACCAGAATTTGAAGATAATATAATCAATACCATAAAATTACATTCTAATGTTTTATCAATTATTCCGTGTGATTCTAGAAATGAGCCAGGATTACAGTTTGTAGATAATTTATGTAGTGTAATCAGGCTAAATAAATCAAAAAAGGAAAATGATTTCTATTCTCTTATTGAGAATAACATTATTGAAGTTTGATGAACAAACTACACAAACATTTTTGAGTTTCGGTAAAAAATAAAAAAACAGGTAAAAAGTTATTCACAAATTGCCTGTTTTGCTTTATTTATAAGGGAAATCAGCCTCTTAAATGTTATAATAATTTTAATACAATAAACAAAATTTAGGAGGGATTTTCCATGAGTTATTTTACCACAGATCTATATGAAACGAAAAGAGAAATTGTTAATTTTTTAGGATAAACGCATGAAATTATATATTGACTTTTACAATAAATATAGCTTT
>CAYSWW010000287.1:0-1632 GCA_964434915.1 uncultured Coprobacillus sp. | reverse complement strand
AGATAATCCTGATTATCTTGTTAATGAAAATGATTCTATATGGGTTAATGGAAAAAGCATAAATAGTCAGCCTTTTCATTATATTATGATGAATAAACCTAAAGGCTATATATGTGCAAACAGAGATGCATTTCATCCTTGTGTGATTGATTTGATTGAAGAGAAAGATTGTTTTTGTGTTGGAAGATTAGATAAAGATACAACAGGTTTATTGCTTATGACTAATGACTCTCATTTATCTAAAAAGTTATTACTACCGCAATATCATATTGATAAAATATATGCTGTTACTACGAAATATCCTCTTGATAATCGATTAAAGTTTCTCTTTTTTAATGGTGTTGTGATTGATTCAGTTTATCAATGTTTACCTGCTCAATTAGAAATTTTAGATTCATATCATTGTTTAGTCACTATTCAAGAAGGAAAATATCATCAAATAAAAAAGATGTTTTTATCTTGTCAAAATGAAGTAGTTGAACTTAAGCGAATAACATTTGCTTCTCTTTCGTTAGATCAAGAGTTAAAAGAGGGAGAATTTCGTTATCTTACTAAAGAAGAAAGACAACGTTTATATGAATATTATTTTAAGAATCACATTTAGTAAAACAATCAAGAAAAAAACTGTAATAGAAAAAATAATGGTATCATAATCAAAATAAGGAAAAGAATCTCGTAAGGTATTTAGCAATTCTTCTGTTCCTTTTTTTGTTATGGTATATACCGTTTTATCTGGCATGTTACAATCTATTTTTAATTTTACTAGCAATCAATTCTTTTTCTCTAATATTGAATTGTTGCATATACAGTAGAATTTCCAATGTTAAACTAATGTCTGATGTTCATATAATTTAAATTCTTTATTAGTTTATAATCATTTAGTGGTTGTTGATTAATGAGTCCTAAAAGTAATGTAGTAGCTTTTGAAAGCATTATAATCTCACTTCTTGATAAAAAAATATAACTTTTTTACTCTATATATAGAGTAGAATATTTAAGTGTTGCTCTTACATTGTATTATGATTAAATCATATTTTATATTTTTTAAATGGAAAAGGTATAATAAATCTTTATTAAAGAATGCATTTGATATACAAGCTCTAACTTAGGACAATGATAAAAATGGTAAACATGCTAGAGGACAATATCAATGTATGTTAGATATATTATCACAATTAGAGTTTGAAACAGTTTTAGACGTGGATGTGGGACAGGAGAAATTTTAAAAAGCTTTCTGATAGATATTCTTATATATAGCTATTTGGAATTGATTTATCAAAAGAAATGTTGAAACAAGCAAATAAAAAATTAAATCAAAAAGCAGAATTATTACTTTGAGATGCGGAACACATACAATTTACTGATCATAATTTCGATTTAGTATTATGTATGGACTCTTTTCACCATTACTCAAATTCTAAACAAGCAATGAATGAATTTTATCGAATATTGAATAAAAATAAATATTTAGTTCTTTTTTTGATTTTTGGAAGCCATTTCCAATACGTCAAATTATGAACATATTTCTTCTCTATAGTAATGAGGGAAATGGTAAGGTGTATTCAAAGAAAGAGATTCTTTTTTTGGCACTCCACAATAACCTGGGGTTTCCAACTTGTGGGGTGTAGAATA
>CAYSWW010000286.1:0-1641 GCA_964434915.1 uncultured Coprobacillus sp. | reverse complement strand
TTTTATGATTTTTCTAAGTGATTTCACTAACCCTGTGACAAGTGGTCAATCAAATAAAAAGATATGATGATAAAATAAATTTTATTTAATTGTTTTCTTATTTGTATGATCATAGACTATCATTTTCAGAAAATCTTTATAATTTATCCTCATCAAAGTCGGTATAAAATCATGAATCCATATAATTCCTAAAATTACAATCTTTATATGATTATCAGCTGGCCTCATTGACTACATAAAAAATCACATTCCATCAGACGTATTAAAGTATAAGAAGAGTGATCTAAAGAAAGACAGCAATTGAACATTCATTTTGTAAAATATCTGATAAAGAATTTGAAAAATAATTATAAGGATTATATGATTTATTTTCATCAAATTGTACAAATCCTAAAGAGTGCATATGGTATTGTTGTTGCCAATCTTAAATGGATCTAGTCCATCAAAGGTAAGAAAGATGACAATAAGGATGCCAATGAATCGCTGATTTCTTTAAACTCAGCATTGTTAGACTCAACTATATTCCTGTCTTCAAGGAATTTACTCGCTATCAGTATAAGCTGGTCTATATCTGTTCTTCTGTTTCCAAAACGCCTTAACCACTGGATACTGCAAACTTGACCTTGTTTTCACTGATGTCTTTGGTAAATTCGCTTCCTCTATTATCGATACTATTTTATCAGATGAACCCTATACTCGTGAAGATATCCTTAGTGCTGTCGAAGACACTTATCTGAATTATTTCCTCAAAGAGATCATTCAGATTATTCAAAAACATATTGAACAGCTCAATTCTCTTCTTGACGAAGTTCAGCATCACATTGATATGATGGTAGAATTCTATACAGCTTTTAATGACAACTGCTGGTGTCAATAGAAAATCTACCATCATCATTATTTCCGAACTTGACATAGATGTATCTCAATGGTCCAGTGCTTGTAAACTCGCCACATGGTCCGGTCGCAATAAATCTATCAGAAAGAAGGAATCCGTCAAGATTTCAAAAGCTACTATTTATTTCAAGTCATGCCTTGTACAGGTTGCACATGTTGCTATTATGCGGAAAAATTTAGTAGAATATCTAAATGTCGTGGCAAAAAACGTGCCTTCATAACACTTGCCAGAAAGATCCTTGTCGCCCGAAATATTCATTCCATCCGATATGGCAGATGTCGAAACAACGAAAGAACAACATATCAACTATATCACAAACAATTTCAGAAATGCCTTCAATCATTTTTGTCGCACAAGCTTGAGTGAAGAAGAAATCTTAAATATTATTGTCAAGAATTCTGGCAACTCACCTCAAACAGAATAACCATCCATTTGGAGAAAGGGACAATTATACCCTTTTTTCAACAATTCCATATATTTTGTTCTTATTTTTATTCTGATTATATCCTAAATTCACATAGTACTATATTTATCTCATCCAAGTACCTCTTTATTTACTAAATAAAAATGTCATTTTTTTAATATTTTTATGTTTAAAAATGATAATTTGTATTATATTTGAAAAAATGTATATTTAAATTTTCTGATAAAATTAACTTTTTTGATTATTGTATAAAAATATTTTGATTGATCACTTGTCACAGGGTTAGTGAAATCACTTAGAAAAATCACAAAAATGATTTTAA
>CAYSWW010000285.1:0-1647 GCA_964434915.1 uncultured Coprobacillus sp. | reverse complement strand
ACGTTTTGGCAACTAGGAGGTCACTTCATATTATCTTTAGATTTATATTATATAGTTGTTTTCATTAATTGGAATAAATTTATCACTTTTTGAACTAAAAAATTTGCAGGTCAACATTATATAAAGAAAACATTTTCGAGCAAAACCTTCAGCTAACAAAAACTTTACTGAAATACCACACATATCTATTTCTTGAAAATTTCTTAACATACGCATTGCTTTATGTAAATCATCATGTTTTAATAAAATTAATTGACTGGATTTGTAATTGAGAAATATGATGAGCAATTGTTATAAAATTATTAGTAACAACAAAAGATATACTTGTATCAACTTTATCATATATATAAATACTCAATCTCAGGCAAATAATGTTCCTTAAATGAGTTTTATTCTGAAAAACCTAATTTTTTAGCAATTCTAGCAAGCAATGGTAGCGAAGTATATGTTGCATCCACTATCGCTTGAATAGTCATATTCGTTATTTTCTCCTCCTGTTTTAATATATAATCACCAATAATTGCTTCACTTGATGAAAAATACGTTTTTCTATTTTGTGTATAATGTGCATAATTACACCTCTTATTTGTATTATTTTACTAAAACACATTTCATTATTACAGTTTTTTACGAATTAATATTTTTATTTATTTCATCATTTATTGTTTTAACGATGACTTTTTATTGATCAAAGCTTCTCTTTCATCAATTAACTTTTTGTACATATCTTAAGTATTCATTTTCTTTCTTGAAGAAGTAAATCTTAAGAAATAACTGAAAAGAGATAAACATTGTGGTAGAAAGGAATATGATAACGTATTGCTTCTTAAAAGATGTTTTCTTTGCGAAAATGGTCAGTGACTGTAATGTAAGAAATCTGGAATCTTTATGCAAGCATGATATTAGATTCAAATATATTATGCAGGATGAAACTCCTAGCCACATAACTTTTGAAAGACTCATGAAGAATTATCTCATTAACGATATTGAGCATGTTTTTTTGATATAGTCAATAATATCTGCTGTCTCATGGATGTTGATAGATTCGTTCAATATATTGATGGTACCAAAATAGAATCCAATGCAAACAGATATTCATTTGTATATAAAAAAAGAATCCTCAATACAAGAATGAAATTTCTCATTGTGTGTCAAGGCTATAATTTAAGGAAATATCATAAATATCGCCTGAAAAGGGAGGAAGAAGAAAGAGAGAAATTGCTTCTCAATTAAAGAGATATGTACATGTACATAAAAAACCAAATGTGATGCGTTATAGGGATATTGCAACCAAAAATATTGCATCTTGAGATCAATAAAAGAGATAGGATATTTTTTTGCCTAAAAGCAGAAAAAGAGCTGAAACAAAATCAACTCATTAAAAAGTTATTTCGTCACAGCCTTTTTACTTTATTAGAATAAACCAATAATTGCCATTGGTGCATTATCACCTTTACGATTATATGTTTTTAATACACGAGTATATCCACCATTTTTATCTGCATATTTTGGTGCAACTTCATCAAATAATTTTTGAAGAGCTGTTTTTCCAGTAGCAGGATCTACAACATCTTGTAAAACTTCAGCAGCTTGTCTTCTTGCATGTAAATCACCACGTTTACCTAAAGTGATTAATTCATCAACAAT
>CAYSWW010000284.1:0-1663 GCA_964434915.1 uncultured Coprobacillus sp. | reverse complement strand
CTTTTTTATATGCCTTATAAGCATATTGCAACAAACAAAGTAAGTATTAGACCTAAATTCGGATAGAAATTATACTAATAATGTAAAAGAGAAAAAGGAGGGCAAGAAATGTTTTAGTAAGTATAATTATCATAGTTTTAATAGTTTTAATATTTTTATGTTCTTTCTATTCTTGTATGGATTTAGTAACAGGTATTGAATGTGAAAAGAAAGTAAATTCAATAGAACCGATCAACCAATCTTCAAGTGAAGTAGAAAATAAAAAAATCAACCAAAATTATATAACGATCATTTTAGATGCAGGACATGGCAATATGGATTCGGGAAGTATTAGTCAATCAGGTGTATATGAAAAAGATTTGACATTAGATATAACCTTAAAAATAGGAGAAGCATTATCAAAAAATGGAATGCAAGTTATATATACACGAACTAACGATGAATATGAATGGAAAGGAGAAGTTTCTGATTTACAAAAACGTATAGATATTGCAGTTGCAAATGAAGGCGATTATTTTATATCCATACATTTAAATTCTAGCGAATATAATGATGGCGCAAAGGGATTTGAGATATATACAGATAATCGAAATGAAGAATTATCTGATTTAGCAAAATCCATTGAAAGTTATCTAACAAATTTAAATTTTACTGAGAATAGAGGAATAAAATTAACTGATGAATCAGGATATTTATATGTGATAGATAGGAATCCTATTCTTTCCGTTTTAGTTGAATTAGGATTTATCAGTGATGACAGTGATTTTACATACTTAAATAGTGAAAAAGGTAAATCGGAGATTGCTGAAGCAATTTCAAAAAGCATTCTAGAAAGTGTGATGTCTAACTAATGAAAGAGGAATATAGATTTTGGGTTAATCATGAAAATAAAATAATTTCATTTAATGACATCAGTGGATATTCTAAAAGAGTATTCAAGACACAAAAAGAAATGGTTGAGAACATATTTAAATACGTCAATAAAGGATATTTAGTTAGGTAAAATTAAATAAGGAAGTGATGTCAATATGGGAAAGTTATAATTATTATAAATAATGTAAATGACGAATTTATAAAAGACATTTTAAAACTTTATTTTTCTTATCATAGAGAAGATAAGTCAGATATTTTAAATAATTCTCTTGTTATTAAAAGTAATGAACGTAAAGTTATTTTAGGAAATAAAATCATAAAGCTAAACCACCTAGAATTTGATACATTGTTCTATTTATATTCCCACCCTAATCAAGTGTTATCAAAAGAACAGATATACGAAGCGGTATGGAAGTATGAAAAAGATACAGATATTCATGCAGTTACTTGTGTAATATATCAAATTAGAAAGAAAATTGGTAAAAACTATATCAAAACACATATCGGTGTTGGTTATCAATTTGTAAATGAATAAAAATTAGACTTTGGCATTGGTCAAAGTTTTTTTGTTTTCATACACGAATTAGATATGTTTCATACTTCTATTTTATAGAATGTTTTCAGCAATTAAAAAAGAAAGTCATTTAATCCTTCTTGCAGCCGTTATGTTCAAATTGATGAACAAGAATTTCAACGATTTGAAAAATAGATGATTTTTCTTCACCATTAAGTTTTGATTTGATTGACCACTTGTCACAGGGTTAGTGAAATCACTTAGAAAAATCACAAA
>CAYSWW010000283.1:0-1669 GCA_964434915.1 uncultured Coprobacillus sp. | reverse complement strand
CAAATATTTTTTATTTGCCAAAATAGTTTAATAGATAGGCATGATTTGCAATAGTTGAATTTAATTAATTAAAAATTAACTTATTAAGATATAATAAGTGGAATGGATAAAGAAAGGAATAAACATGAAGAAAATATTAAGTTTAAATGTGATTGCCATTATGGCGTTAACGCAATTGTCTGAAGGTTCGAATTCTAAACAAAACATGCAACTTGTTCCTTTACCGCCGAATGCAACTCTTGCTCATGCTTTACCAAATGCAAAGGCTATGAATAAAGTTCCTCAAAAAAAAATATACTGAAGCCTAAACCCAAGTTGACATGAGCTTTTCAGCAAGGGTAGAAGATGAAATTGATCAAGCATCCACTTCAAAACCATTTGCATTAAGAACAATGGAATATAGAAAAGATAAAGATAATATTCAATTTAGGTTTAAGTGTGATAATGATGCCAACGCTAATGAAGGAAACTATAAAATCGATTCAAATTGGCAAGGTTTTAAATTTGAAAAAGGTTCTTCTTCATCTTTTCCTCTTATTGATTTAGAACAGCAACAAATTAAATTCAATGAATGAGATAAGCAGCAAGTTGTTTTTACTATTTCAATTCCGAGTGATAAAGTAAGACAAGCATATGATAATTTGGAACCACAAGTAGAACCTGATTGGCAATATAAACTTGAACAAAAAGATAAGAAAATCGCTCGATTAGAAAAGAATAATAAGCAAATGTTAGAATTAATAAATTCTTCACCTATTATACTAGAACAATTAAAGAAAGACTTAATCAATGCTTGCAAAATTGGAGATCTTGCTAAAATAAAATTTCTTATAGAAACAATGAAAGTCGACCCAAATTATACAAATTTTGATGCTATTACACTGCCATATACTCTTTTGGAGGTAGCTTGTAGCTATGGACATATTGATATTGTTAAATATTTCATAGAACAAATTAAAATGGATCCAAACATTATAGATATAAAAGGTTACAATGTTTTATTTTATGCCAGAAGTAGAGATATGGCAAAATATCTTGTAGAACAGGCCAAAGTAGATCCAAATATAAAAAGTAGATATGGTACTGTTTCGGAAGAGGCTGTAAAAAACTCTTTATTAGACATTGTTAAATATTTTATAGAAGAACTGCATTTGGAACCAAATATTATAGATAGTGCTGGACGAACTATTTTACATTATGCTACCAGAGATAAGGATATGACAAAATATCTTATAGAACAAGTCAAATGGATCCAAATGTTAAAGATAGCAAGGGTCAAATGCTTTACATTATGCGGCTATATTCCGTTCATTAGATACTGTTAAATATCTTATAGAACAAGCAAAAATGGATCCAAATATTAAAAATAACAAGGGAGAGATAGCATCAGAAGTGGCTAGCAGTGATGAAATTGGAAATTACCTTAAAGCACATGAATGAAAATTCAATACCTTGAGGTTTTAAATATTGAATTAAGTTATCTTTTGTCATTGAAGGATCCTTCGTAATTAGAAGAATCCTTTTCCTCATTGTAAGAAGCCATATAGACTTTGCCTCCTCTTACTTCTAGTCATTATAGAATCTTTTTTTATCAGCGTCATTGCGATGATTGTTCCTCTTTCTTATCATTGTAAGGAACAGAGCAACGTAGCAATCTATTGTATCTGTA
>CAYSWW010000282.1:0-1670 GCA_964434915.1 uncultured Coprobacillus sp. | reverse complement strand
GCACACGTTGGTTTTGAACCAATTGTGCAATATTTGTTGAGCCAGGGAGCAAATCCTAATATCATCGACTCGAAAGGAAATCTTCCAAAAGACTACACTTTGAATAAAAATATTATTGATCTTCTTTCTGGAGAGAAAGAAACTGTTTAGGTACTAAACATTGTATTTTTATGTTTTACACTAACTTTTTTTTCAAGTCTCACTTGTTTAGGTGTTGATATGTAAGACAGTTCATGCGTGGATTAAGCAAAAGAAGACAATGTTTAATTATTACATTTTCATTTTATACATTATATACATTACCTTCAAGTATATTCCTTCAAGTTGAGATTGTGGATTCATTTTTGCGCCGAAATGGAGTCTAATATAAAATGCTTTAGGCATTGCATATATTCAATCAACAAGAAAGTAGAAGTGATGTTTTATTGTTATTATTCATAATATAAAGCATCTTACAAGCATTTAACATTTCAAATGGTTTATTATATATATATATATATAATGTATATATCGGCATAAACGTTAAATGATATCAAAAATGCTTTAACGAGCTATTATTTAGATCTATATATTTAATAACATACAAAAAACAAATTTTCCGAGTAGAATTTATGAACCAAACAAGCGTAAAGAATGGAGCTATTTCTTAACAACTAGTTCCATGTGAACAAATTGAAGTCAAATTCTTCAAAAGATCTAATGATGTATGTTGGTTTTGCGTTGTAAGTTTTGAGGTGCTCTTCTGGATCTTTGTCAGATCTCCATAAGAAAACCGATGCCATACCTGCATCATTTGCAGCTCTGATACCTGCTGCAGAATCCTCGAACACAAGAATATTTTCGGGCGGGCTGTCTGTAATCTTTGATGCTGCTGTTAAGAATATTTCTGGAGATGGCTTAGCTTTTGTAACTTCATCTCCGCAAACAACAGCTTCGAAGTTGTCAAAGAGGTCCCTGTGGTTGACTGTCTTTGGAACAAAGCCTTCTTTCTTGGAACTTGTCGCGACTGCCATTTTGAGACCCTTTTCTTTGAGCGTTGTAACAATTCTCATTACACCTGGAATCTTTTGGACATTTGGAAATAGATCGTGAAGAATTTTAAATCTCTTTGCAACATACTCTTCAGGGGACATATTGAGATGGAATTGGTCAATAATGATTTTGGAGGATTCGAGGTCTGTTCTACCATTTGTTTGATTGAGCATCCATTCTGGATAAGGTTGCCCAATCATTTCGGAGTTTACTTTAACATACAATGAAACGGAATCTACGAGGACACCATCGTTATCGAATATAATTGCTTTGATGGGATGTGGCCACAAACTCATTTTATAACTTTTTCACAATTTTTATCAACAAAAGAGATTTCTAAGAAAAATTGTTTTTTGGGTGTGATTTTCACTATCTGGGAAAGCGATTATAATACGACATTAATAATCTTGGAATAAAGCTTAAACACAGCACAAAATTCAATAACAAATTTAGAGAAATCAATCATCACCCAAAACATTCTTAAGTAGTTGATTCTTATGGTATAAATGAACTTTCTCTGGTAATACCAGGGGTCCTGGTCCAGAATAAAGATAGTTATCAATTTTCATGAGATTTTTCCACAGAGACAAGTTAAAAATTCTAGAGAACTATAAATTGTAGTTTCAATAAGGCGACAA
>CAYSWW010000281.1:0-1683 GCA_964434915.1 uncultured Coprobacillus sp. | reverse complement strand
TTTGTAAGAATAATTCTCTCATTGCAGTGTTAATAGCATCGCAAACTAAGTCAGTATTTAAACCTTCTAATACAGTTTTACCTACTAAAGCTTCACTAGCCATTGCTGCAGAGTGAGTCATTCCTGAGCATCCAATTGTTTCAATTAATGCTTCTTCGATAATTCCTTCTTTTACATTCAATGACAATTTACATGCACCTTGTTGAGGAGCACACCAACCAATACCATGTGTAAAACCAGAAATATCTTTGATTTCCCTTGAATATACCCATTTTCCTTCTTCAGGAATTGGAGCACATCCATGACTTGCACCGCGTGTAACGGTACACATTTCTTCTACTTCTTTTGTATAAATCATTTTTTTACTCCTTTCATTTCTTAAAATGATTATAGCGTGGATAATAGAAAAATAATGTTTTTCATTTCCCCGGGTGAAGGAATTCACCTACTAAAATTATAAGATAAAAGAGTTGTAAAGTCAATGAAAGCCATGGGGATTCATGTAGAAAAAAGTTAATAATGAAAGATTTTGCTTTGTTCTTTGTCGTTTGTTTTTTGAATAAAAAATCACCTGGAGCCTAAAACAAGAAATATGCTTATTAATTGAAAAAAGCTGTTAACTTTTCATCTGTTAACAGCTAAATCCATTCATTTATATATTATTCTAAGTACAATGTTCTTAACAATTCAATCTTTTTATCAGTCATTTTTAAATATTTTTTAAGATAGTTATCAAACGAACTAGCAACCTTCTCTATTTCATCAAATGCCGCATTTAAATAATTTTCTTTCGCCTGCATTAAAGATGATAAATAATCTAACACAAATTGATTATCAGTATATTGGCGATATTCATTCATTCGACGAATAATTCTTTCCGCCATATATTCCTTTGTTAACAGATAGTCATTCATTATTGTTTCCTTAGAAACATTTAATGCCATAAGAACAATGACTGTTCCAAATCCTGCACGGTCTTTTCCTCCTCGACAATGGTGTAGAATTGGTACATTTCTCTGCTCCAAAAATAAATTTAAAAATTGACTATATTTTTCATTAGATATCTCTTGAAAAACAAGGTCGCGCATTTGTGTTTCCATATCATTTTGACGATCGATCAATTGTTTACGACCTTCTACAGTTTTAGATAATTTCACCAATTCTGCAACTTTCTTCTCATCATTCATAATATTTCCACTTGCTAATTGAGCAATATCAGCATTTGGTGATAAATGAATGTATTTCACATGACCAAATAAACAATCAGGATTTTTTTCAACTTCTGTATTATTACGAAAATCAACAACTGTTTTTATACCTAACGAACTTAACACATCTTTATCAGATTCAAATAAATGACATAATGCATCAGAACGATAAAATATACCCCATTTTACCATCTTTCCATCACGATTGAAATATCCACCATAATCACATATTAAATGTCCTATCTAATTGAATCTTGCGTTGAGAAACAACATAATTATTATGTAAATCTTGAATAACAAAATAAATGCGTTTATTTTGTTCTATCATTTCAAATTCAATATGATCCACATTAAATTTACCAATATATTCTTTTCCTTCAATGAAGGGCTACGTGTCAAATCCCCAATATACATTGACTACTTTTGATTCAAAATGTATATCACTACAATCAATTTTAATATGATTATGATTTTT
>CAYSWW010000280.1:0-1694 GCA_964434915.1 uncultured Coprobacillus sp. | reverse complement strand
ATCAATCCATATTTTAAATGTATGAGTGCAGGACAAGTTTATATTGAAGATTTTGCTCAAATTGCTATGTCAGTGTCTATTGTAACGAATAATCATGATTTTTATGAACGTTCTATTTTAACAGTGCAAGATACTCATATTAAAGAAAATGCATGGATTGGTGCAAATGCAATTATCTTACCAGGAGTAACAATTGGTAAGAATGCTATTGTAGGTGCCGGAAGTGTTGTAACACGTGATGTAGAGGATAATACAGTTGTTGCTGGAAATCCTGCAAAAGTGATTCGCAAATTAGATTCTAATCGTTTTTAGTGTGTAGTTAAAACAAATATTTTTGATATGGAAAGTACAATTTTATAAAAATGATATATTAAATTGAAATTAGCAATTTATGTGGTAATTTCAAATATATTGGATTTGTTATAAAAAATATTAAAAATAAATTTAGGAGGATAGAATATGAAAAAAAGAAAATTAGGGAATTTAGAAACATCAGAATTAGGTTTTGGGTGTATGGGATTGAATTATCATAGAGGTCCTGCCAAAGATCCAAAAGAAATGATTAAGGTTGTACATGCAGCTATTGAAGCAGGTATTACAATGTTTGATACTGCAGCAGTGTATGGACCTTATACAAATGAAGAATTAGTTGGTGAAGCATTAGTTGGATATCGTGATCAAGTACAAATTGCAACTAAAGGTGGATTTAAAATCAATGGTTTAACAAACGAATTAGACAGCCGTCCGGAATCTTTAAGAGAGCAATTAGAAGGATCTTTAAAAAGATTAAAAACGGATTATATTGATTTATATTATATTCATCGTGTGGATCCTAATGTACCTATTGAAGATGTAGCAATGGCTATGAAACAATTTAAAAAAGAAGGTAAAATTAAGGAATGGGGATTATCTGAAGCGAGTGTTGAAACTATTAAAAGAGCCCACGCAATTGAACCTTTAGCTGCTGTTGAATATGAGTATTCAATGTGGTGGCGTACTATTGAAAAAGATGTGTTACCAGTTTTAGAAGAATTAGGAATTGGATTAGTGGCATATAGCCCATTAGGTCGTGGCTTTTTAACAGGTAAATTAAAAATTGATACTTCTTTTGATGAAAATGATAATCGTAAAGATTTACCAAGATTTCAAAAAGAAGCAATGGAAGCAAACCAAGTATTATTAGATTATATAAATGAATTGGCAAATGAAAAAAATGCCACATCTGCTCAAATTGCAATCGCATGGATATTAGCACAAAAACCTTGGATTGTACCAATTCCAGGAACTACTAATTTATCAAGAATTAAAGAAAATGTTGATGCTACTAAAATTCATTTTACCGATGATGAATTAGCTAAAATAGATGAGGCTTTAAAGAAAATTGAAATAGTCGGAGATCGTTACTCTGAAGAAGAAAATAAACGTGTTGGTAACTAGAAAACGATCCATGATATAAATATAGAGAAAGAGTGTTTGGAAACAAAATCAAGTTTTCAAGCACTTTATTTTTATTTTATTAAGTTTGTTTTAATAATTATGCTTGAGCAAAATCATCTTTATTATCTAATAATTATTTAATATATTTATTTTAGTATATCATGATAAATCTTATGCTTTAAAGGTATAAAACATTATCCAAACTAAGCATTAGATTTATCAATGTTATGAAATTATTTGATTGACCATCAAGCACA
>CAYSWW010000279.1:0-1759 GCA_964434915.1 uncultured Coprobacillus sp. | reverse complement strand
TGGAATTATCTGAATCGTATTTTTCACCCTGTGCTTGATGGTCAATCAAAAATATCTTTATCTTCCATAACCTTATACATATATTGCATAGAATTCATCCACGATGTATATTCATTATGTGCCGTTTTTCTATGTAATCTTGCTCTTACTTTTTTTTCTATTTTATCTTCAATACAATCCAGTCTCACATCTTTTAAAAATTGCGTTTTTGTTTCTTGATATACAATCATACTTATAACTCGTTATATTTTCTAGAATTTCCTTTAGCTTTTTCAACTGGATATTTTTTACGATTTTTTTCTAATTTCTTTAATACAATTTCTTCTAAATCAACACATAATCGATCTGCCATAACAATACAATAATTAACAACATCTGCTAATTCTTCACAAACTGCTTCCTTATTATAGTCATTATCCCATTGAAAACATTCTAATAATTCTCCAGCTTCAATAGCAATTGATTTTGCTAAATTTTCAGGTGAATGAAACCGATCCCAATCCCTTTCTTTATTAAACTCTCTAATTTCTTTAATTACTCTTTCCATAGAATACTCCTTATAATTTACACGATAAATAAAACTTCTGAACATAATTATTATCAATAGCCAATTTCAATTCATTATAATATTTATCTTCTTCTTTAAGAATATTTAACAATTCTTTATTCCGTTTTTCAAGTCTTTTTATAGTTATTTCAGAAGGAATTGCATTATTTTTCTTTGAATTTATAGATTTAGATGTAATAACTAAATTCCAAATATCATCACTGTACATAAATGACCATGGAATAACATGATCTACAGATATATCATTTTCTGCTAAAATATCACCAGTGTAAAAATCAATAATTTTTCCTTCTTGCATTTGCAATAAAAGAATATCTTTAAATTTTCTTAAGTTATTTCTACGTAATTTTGCCTCAGATATTCCTTTGACTTTAAGCGCAATTTTAGGACTGCTATTAAATTTCTCCAATAATTGCGCCCAACGATAATTTAATAGTTGTGATAAAACAAAAGCATATTCTTTTAAATCATAGATGGCATCTTTAGTAAAATGAATTTCCTTCTTTAATTTATCTAAATAATAAATATCTAATATCTTCCCATTAACATTTTTAAATCGCCAAGAAACATCATGAGTTAAAATAGTTGCTATCTTTCTTAATACTTTTTGATAGTAGACATTATTTTCTTTTAAATAAACTTCAGCTTTATCAAACCAAATAGGTATATGAGATTCTCTTAATTGACTTACATATTCAATACATTTTTCTGTTTCTTGAACAATTACCGGTTTCTTAGAAGGACTTTGCTTGAGATGGAAAAAATATATTTGATTCCAATAATACTTTAACATCTTTTTAGCAATATCTTGAAAACTAAAAATATTATTTTCATATACATTATTTAATTCAACAGCCATCTCTAATATGGCCCTTCCCCAGGCTAATTTATATGTATTATCATTATTCATATTTTCAATAAATTCCAACCATAATTTAATATAATCCGTCATAATTATTCCTCAATAACATACTCGAGAAAAATCTTTTCTTCAAATTTACCATTCTTTTCTGCTTTTTTCTTTTTTATCAATTTTATTTCCTGATCTGATATCTCATATACTTCTTTTAATGCATCTATAATTTCAAATACATCGGCTATTTCTTCAATAACATCATCTTTCGTATGCGCTGCTAAGTGTTGAATGCCAAATTAAATGGTAAAAAGTTCTTCAATTTATTTGGTTAGGAT
>CAYSWW010000278.1:0-1763 GCA_964434915.1 uncultured Coprobacillus sp. | reverse complement strand
CAAAGTCTGCATAATAAATTAATTGGTTGCCTTCCTTTTCCTGGGTAAGTTTTGCATTATTATCAGAAAACGACAGGTTTTGAACATCTTGTTTATTATGTATGGTAATGGTGAACTTTTGCGGTATCTACATCTAAATCATTCCTGTAAAGTGGGGCAAAGACTCCCATTTCGGATAATGTCTTAACAAATTCAAGAGATGACATTGCGGAATTTTTTGCATTGTCTATTCGGTATTTATTCACAGCTTTCTTAAACACTTGCCAACCTTCGTTTAGTTCCCAATTATGGTTTTGGCGTATTCATTAATTGCTTCACGGTTCTTTAAACAATATCTGCTAATGGGTACGGAATCATATGTAAAATAGTGGTTTTTAAATGTTGCAATATTAAAGATTAATGACGCGTTTTTATCACCGAATATTCCGCCATTTTTGTCATTAATCTTAATTACCCAGAGTGACCTTAGAAATATTATCTACGTCAGTTTAGGATTTTTCTTAAAAAGTGAACGTTTATTATTTTTGATAATGCGAAAAGGTAGCAAAACGAAAATGTTGGAAAGCGGAAACACC
This sequence comes from uncultured Coprobacillus sp., assembly GCA_964434915.1. Lineage (GTDB taxonomy): Bacteria > Bacillota_I > Bacilli_A > Erysipelotrichales > Coprobacillaceae > CAYSWW01. The sequence continues at coordinate 1,188 of CAYSWW010000278.1, read as the reverse complement.
CAAAATATTAACAGGGTATAGTTGAGGAAGTGATCCAAAAGTTTGAAGAAAAAGTTGGACCTTACAAGAAATTTCGCAGGAAACTCATGTTCAATATCTGACCATATAACAATGGTTCAACTACTACCACGAACGCACATAGAGAACAAGTCAGAAGATTGGCCAGCATCGTCGCTATTTTCAAAAGGAAGAAGAAGAATCTATTGCATCTAATTTTAGAGACAATTATATAAAACCGAGGAAAGCAGTCAAAAGAAAAGAAGAAAACACCTTCGACTCATTCTATTAAATGCTTTGCAGCAACGAACATCAGATGAATCGAAATCGCTCAATGCCAAAGCGGATGAATGAAGATTGAACTTTGAACTTGCTTTTGTTCCTAGTTTGCAACAGATTTATACAGCATATTGAGAGGACAACGTTTGAGGATGAAAATTCCTTAATAGCAACAAAAATTGAAATGTTGAATAATTTGAAAACTTGTACTATGTTATCTGGCTAGGGCAAAACAAGCTTTGAGGAGGATTTTACGCTGATTCTGCTATAGGGCGGATGAATAAATAGGTTCTTTTAACGAGACTTTGTCATCAGGTATTGATTTATGTTATTCAAGTGAAGATATATCTTATTCTTCATAAAAAGATACGTTTTTAACAACAGATATGTCATAAACTATTGGTAAATAAGAATAAAGAAAAAATGATAATGGTTGAAATAAATTTATCTAAAGTTATAAATAATGTCAATATACGACCAACAAAACTTGTAAAATAAACGATATAAACTATTGCTTGTAAATTTGATGTTAATTCTTGAGTTTGCGCGAAGAAATCGGTACATTGATACAATAATCACAAATAAAAAGTGACGCAACCTCTTGATTATCAAAATATTTAATATGTCATAGATGAACATATACTGATAACATTAATCCTAAATTGAGGACTCGAAATTATTTTGTGCATGAGAAATTTCGAAATAATGATGAGTATTTTTGCATAAATTTCGGAATTTTCGTCTAAAATCAAGAATGTAGAATGCAATGTGCGTAAACCTTCTAATAATGACGTTTGTTAGGGAAAATTATGTTTCCTTGTATGATCGACATCACTAAATTCTGATGATTATTTTACGACCAAAAATTTTTTTTGTTGATCTGTGTTCTATTAGAGTCATAAATTGTTAGTC
>CAYSWW010000277.1:0-1766 GCA_964434915.1 uncultured Coprobacillus sp. | reverse complement strand
AAACTTTTATTTCTTGATTTTTCTTGATTTTGAATTGTTCTTTATATCAATATTGAACGAAAAAATTGTGATGTTAAAAATCCAATTTTTGTTCTTCTCCCTTTGAATAATATCGTGAGAATCAGCTCAATGATAACTAAAACTCACGAGTCTCCTATGTGAGAGTATGCTATTTTGTTTGTATATTTTGATTCTGTTGAATAATATTATTATATACACCAAAGAAGGTTTATGAATGGAAAGTGCTTTACTCTAATACATGTCGAGAGTCCACGGAAAAGGGACACAACCAATATATTAGTATAATTGCCTCATACAAAATAATACTTTATTCCTTTTTTTCTATGGTTTGAGAAAGATATTTAAAAACATCTTTATTGACAGCTCTTTTGAGAGGTGTGATACCTTTATGATCTGGAATCGAAGGATCAGCGCCATTCTCAATGAGGAGTTTGATTGTTGGCAGATTCGATGCAATTGCTGCATGCATAAGTGGTGTCATTCCCTTTGAGTCCTGAACATTGACATTTGCGCCATTCTTCAACAAAAGTTTGATTGTTTTTGCTTTAAGGCTCCATGGAATGTCCACAGCTTTTACAGCAAAGTGAAGCGGTGCATCGCCTCTTCTATCGCATGCGTTCGGTGATGCACCGCTGTCAATAAGGAACTGAATGACACTGAGCATTGCATTTTGTGTTGCGAGAATGAGCGGCGTGATGCCAGACTCGTTGACTTCGAGTGTGGAGATGTCGATGCCCTTTTCCACGAGCTGCGTGAGGTACCTGAAGTTGTGCTCAAGAATGCAATCAATTGGTCGAATGTCAGAAACTTCGTCTCTTTCTGCCATCCACTTCATCAAATCATCGCGATGGTATCTGAAGGCGAATGGGAAGCAGTCCTTGTCGATGTTCACTTGGCACATGCTGCAGATCTGCTGGTTGCCGCCCATCAGTGCGCACTGAGCAATCTCTTTTGTGATTATTGCTCCATTAACATTGATGAAAGAAAAGCACTTGTAAGAACCGTAGTAGGCAGCAACACCGAGGAGGGTGAGTGAAGGAGGCTCCTCGTCCAATTCGAACTGGCTCCACTCAGGAAGCGACTGATTGAAGTCAAAAGTGTCAGATGCTATCTTTTGAAGAAAGTCGCAATCATCGTACTTCAAAGCAAAACCGAGACTGCCTTTTGTCCAGAAGTGGTTCCTCAGTTCATCGAGAATCCTGCCCCACTCCGACTGCTTGTTCTTGATGTTGTTGAAAATTGGCATGTCCCAAAGAATTGAATCTTCGTTGAATTCATCGAAAAAGAGATTCGCTTTCATTGTGCAGTTTTGAACTTCTTTGTCGGTGCAGAAGTCGTACTTGCTCTTAAGGATGTAGAGGAGCTGTGGAACATCTTCATCCTGGAGGATAATGTGGATAAGTGGCTGTTTGAATATTTTTTCGTAATTTTCATTTTGATTAAGTTTATCAAATTTTGATATTTCTGAAACTAAACTTGCATAAACATTTATATCGTTTGTCCTAATTCTTACCATGCGAATGATCTCTGTCAATAAATAGAAAATTGAATCTTCATCATTTAAAAATACTGATTCTCTAATAAAATCTATAATTTCTTGAAAATTAGTGTTTGAGAGGTTATTCAACTTCTCTTGCAATAAAATAATATTTTCTAAACTGAGAAATTCTTGAGAAGACAATCCGAAAAAATATTAAAATTTGAGAGAAAATTCAATTATTAGAAAGACACATTTAGAAGAACAT
>CAYSWW010000276.1:0-1773 GCA_964434915.1 uncultured Coprobacillus sp. | reverse complement strand
GACTTTATCCTTTTCCTATCTTTAAATTTATATTATATAGCTGTTTTCATTAATTTGAATAAATTTATCATTTCTTGAACTAAAAAATTGGCGGTTCAACAATATACTAATCAACGGTGTGGGATTAAAACCAAAGATTATACGAAGAACCACTTTCAAGTGTTGTGAATGGTGTGACAATTTGGCAGGGACCTATACTTATCCAGATGTTCCAAGCGATGTGTATCGCAGGCATGAAAATTGCAGATGTACTGTTATCTATGATCCAGCAGATGGAAGCAAGACTGTTCAAGACATGAGGTCTAAAAAATGGAACGAGAATATTAATGAGCAAAAGATTAAAGAACGTCTTAATATATTGGAAACTCAATCAAAAAATGGTAAAATTATATCAGGAGCTAAGATTACTAATCCAAATACAAAATATGCAAATGAATGGGATTCAGTATATTATGAAGAAATAAGGCACAAGTCAACTGATTATATTAAAGTTGCTGAAAGAATGGAGATATCCGTTGATGATGCAAAGGCTATTAAAGAATATTTGTTTTATAAATGAAAGCTTTTATAATGAAGATGTTGGAATCTGGACGAGATTCAATCCAGATGCAGCAATAACACAGAGTTGGCAGAGGTTGGCCGAAGAACAAGAAATTTATGAACATGATAAAACATTGATTAATCACGAACTTCTTGAAATGAAGATAAAAAAGTAATCCAAGCATATCGCATACTGAAGCACATAGTCTTACAGAAAAGCAGTTTAATTTTGGAAAGGAGTCAAAAGAATATTATGATAACCTTAATAAATCTAATAAAAAAAGGTAACATCATTGAAGCAGATTATTACCATGAAGATAGAAAAGATGAATTGGGGCATTTCAAGTATGATATCAATGATGGAAAATACATTGATGTCAAATATGCAGGTGGTTCAAAACAATATGGATTTATTCATATTGAAAATGATTTAAAATTTCTTATAAGATATAATGTGTTTCCTGAAAAAAGAATAATTTTATGGTATTAATATCGTGGCAATAGACCGACATTTTTGTCGGTTTTTTGTTTGTATATTTATGAAGGTGATGTCAGAAGTCAAAAAAGCGACACTGATATAATGGGTGTGAAACTAAGGCGTGCTTTGCATGGAGAATATCATATATTCTCTTATGCGATGCAAAGGACGCTTTAGTTTGATTGTACGAAATCGCAAGATTTTCGTGCAAGAAAACGTTAGTTTCACACCCATTGTACGAAGGAGTACCGTAGGTGCGATTTCGTACAATGATTATTTTAGATGAAAACAAAATAAAAATTTTTAAATATAAAAAATAGAGATGTTCCCCCCGCCGACACAATATTGCAGTGTTTAAAGGGCAGAGGGCCATCTCTATTTGCTTATATTATACACAATCATGAAAAACAGTCAACATTTAAGAGATAAAATTCATATAAGAAAAGAATACAGTATGCAAAATACTTGTTTGTTTAAAAGTTTTGTTAATTTTTTTTATTATTGGAGGTGATGTCCATTGAAAGAAATTAAGAAAATTTAATAAAATTTGAGGAGGTGGTTAGTATTGATAAAGATACATTAAAAGACCAACTAGAGACAGTAAAGTTAATAATAGAAGTACTGATTCTATTAGCAACATATCTATCAAGTAGGTCAAACCGCAAGGAGGGTTATGCCGATATCCACATAACCCTCCTTGACAGCAGCATATGCAACCTGTACGAGCCATGACTTGAGATAAATACCAGCTTTTG
>CAYSWW010000275.1:0-1797 GCA_964434915.1 uncultured Coprobacillus sp. | reverse complement strand
AAGTTTATTCATTTTTTAACCTATTTCTTACCATCATTAACGCATATCCAAGCAGATTGCTCCCTTTCCAATTAGAAATATCATATCTTTTATCATCTTTCATCGTCAGACCAATACCCCATATTTTATCTTTAAGAGCACATTCAGCCAAAATAGCATCGTTAGTAGCTAAGAGCTTATTTTTTAAATCTTCATTTTGTGAAAATTTCGCATATAATCCTTCATACACAACTATTTGACGAATTCCATTCCAATATGATTCATTATAGTTTGATACTTGCCTGCCTAATGCTTTGATTTTTCCAAAATCATTAGTTTTTAATATTTCTTTAGCTATTTTTTCATCATGAAAACATATTGCTTTTTTTTGCATCATATATTGTTCCATCGATGTATAAGTAATCTTATCTATAGTAAAAGTTGATAAATACCAGTTGCTTAAATACCCATTTTCTTCATCTAGATTATGAAAAAACACATATTTCATGTTTATAATAGACCTACCTTTTTAACCGCCAATTCTAATTGTAAATCATGTAAACCAGGATAAGCCTTAATCAAATAACTAACCGGTATCTTATCAACAACCTCAGCACTATCAATATTATAATACCATTGATAATAAGCATAAAACTCGCCAATCCAATCTGGTATAAACCCTTGTAAAGCCTGACCATCTTTAATAACTACGTTTTCATGTTTGTGGTAATATTCCAATAAATCAAGATAATCCATTGTTAAAACATATGCCTGTCCCTCATCCATATATTTTCTGGTTTTACTTTTCATATAATTTAAAATAAAATCCTCTGTACTTTTATCTGGATAAGTATAAGCAACATAATCAAATAATCTTCCCTGATTTTCTACTACCTCATCTAAATAACTTACTGAATATGCATACATTATTTATCACCTCATATAAATGTACTAAATACATTTTCCAGCTTATTTCTATCAGAATCAATTAATTCTTTCATTTTAATTCTTGCTGTAATATCTCTTTGATTATAACGTAGATTATACTCGTTATAATCAACATTAATTAAATTATTCTTATTTTCTATTAATTGACTATAGGCCTTTTTTGTCTTAATACAATATTGTATACCTAAACCACCTAAAGATAATAATTCCTCTAAAATATCAATATCCACTTCATCTCTAACAAAAGATTTAGCAATATAAAAATAAGAAGCATTTGCACGATACCTTTTTATTACATCATACTCACTACTATCAATCCCATATTTATTAATAAATTGTTTTGATAATAATCGATATCTTCTAGAATTATCTGCATCTCTATGTTTCATCAATTCTGCCAATCAAGCTAATACATTTTCATTTTGAAAATCCAAAATCTTTAATCCATCAGTTTCAAGAACAAATTCATGAACCCAACCATCATTATCGCTTGGTCTACAAACACCCCATTCTTTAGCCAACTCCAAATCATCAGTTAAGTAAAAACCTTTACCATAATCATGCTTATCTTCTCCAAGACCAAAAGTTGGATTGATTTCCTTATTATAACTCCCATGATACAATATAATTTTTGCCATATTAATCATTTCCTTTCTAGCTAAACTCAAAAGCTAAAAATGCATTATAAAACATAAATATACAATAACTGACATAAATAACAATACCTTAAAATATTTATATTTTATTTTCTAAATAAACATATTTTCTAGTAAATATTTTTTTATATTTTGTAATTTTTCAATCTTACGCCGATGAAGAGTATCTCCATTTCGTGTAACGATATTATCTGGTTTAATACCTCTCATTACC
>CAYSWW010000274.1:0-1811 GCA_964434915.1 uncultured Coprobacillus sp. | reverse complement strand
TAGTAAGACGGTCAGCACATTCACGTAAAGAATCGGTGTTTACACTGAAGTTTGAGTTTGCTGATACTCTATATATACCAAGTGTTTCAGGCTCCACATAGCCATGATGATTTTTATGGTAGTACGACATATTAAGTTCCGCTGAAAAAGCTAATATGGCTGAAATAAGCCATTTGTCGAATTTATCAGCTTCTATCCACTCTCCATATATATTCGCTACTAATAAAGTAAATAATATCCCACCACGTGTTATCCAATTGATGAAAGTTAACCATAAAATTTTGTTAAGAATTTCCTTAGCTTTTGTTCCATATTTCTCCTCAACGTAAGCTAATATTTCACTTCTTGCTTTTAAGGCCGCTTTGCCTTGATGCAACAAACCTTCCTCTCTCCCACTCCCTTCTAGCAAAGAGATCAAGCCATCAATCACATAACTTCTGTCAGACTCATCTGCATTGGAAATATAATAAATAGTGAATTCATTGATAAATATTGAAAATATCGATTGTTCTGTTAAAGGTCTTAGGTTTCCGTTCTCATCTAAAAGAATATTGGGTTTATGGAAGTATTTTAAACTATCCTGCATTTCAGTTTCTATATAGATTTGTGTTCCAGCAATCGGATAAAGTAAGCAATTTACATAATCATATGCGGCAGAAATTGATACGATGAGTTCAGCTTTCTCGGCAATTTCTTCAGCATATTTATCCATAAACTCTTGTGAGAAACCTTGCCCGTCAAAAGAAACACATCTAGCAATTCTATCAGTTACTATAGTGACATATTGGGCTTTGTTTCCACCTTTTGAGTGGCCAGAGACGGTTATGTTGTTGCCATAAGACTTAGGAAGATTATTTATGTATTCTGCTGCCGCTATTTGTGCATCGGTATCGGAGAGGTAACCACCCTCGCCATTGTCGTGCCACTCGTATGCACTGCTAGCTGTTCCCCTAAATACAACATTGACATCAGTTGGATTACTCACATCATCGACAAAGCAAGCAGCTCTCATATCATTTTCGTCATCGACAAAATTGGTAACAGTATAGCTGAGTAACTCTGGGTCGTTTTCAATTTGTTCAATTATAGTAAGCCACTCATCGTTGCTCATCTCACAAGCATTAATAACGAGTGTACCTTCCTCGGCACTGTTAAAATCCTTCTTTATTGATGTAATAATCTCTTGAACTGTAGCACCTTCCCAAATATAGCTTTTTTTGTCTGCGTTATTTGCGTATATTAGGGTATCGAGCAATAATAATTGGGAATCAGAAAGAGCCATAATTATACCTCACGAATCAATTGTTACCATCTACAATTTCGAACCGTTCATCTATTGAATAACGACGTATCTCTAAAATGCTATCTGTTTTTTCATTAAGTATTTCTTTAATGCTATATTGAGATAACAAGTCACTATCATCAGTAACAACAAACCTATAAAAACCAAAAATTTTAGCTTCAGAAAGGTCAGACATTATAGCCTCTATATCACTTTGCTCAAAAGCTGTATTGGATATGAAGTAGACTTCTATACTACATTTCCCGTTTGAAATATAATCAGTAAACCGAGCATTTGCGTCAACACCAGAAACACCCAACGAAAGGATTGTTACTTTAGCTTCTGCAATATATCCATATTTTGAAGTATAAGCTTCAAAGTATTTTTTAGCATCTTCTTTCATCGTAAGTTGATAATAATCATCCTGAAAGCTATATGTCCTATCATCTTCATAAATAATAACATTAACATTTTCAGAATATTTCTCTGATGTAAAAACAACTTTTGAATAGTTATAAGCCCAGCTAGG
>CAYSWW010000273.1:0-1836 GCA_964434915.1 uncultured Coprobacillus sp. | reverse complement strand
AGAAACTCTGGTTGATTTTTTTAAATTAATGTACTAATCAACACTATATCAGGATCGACACAGAAGATAGAACAGACATCAGAAAAATTTTTGATATTGTGAAAAAGAACGTTTTTAAGATGTTTATAGCTATTCATGTTTAAGTACCTCTCAATCATAAAATTAATAATAGGCCGCACACTATCATTGCAATGTCAATACTTTTCTTTGAAAAAATGTAAAAAAGAGAAGGTATATTTTCAATATAACCCTCATGTGTCACTCAGTCCTTAACTTAATGACATTGGAAGTAAGTCTGTCTTACTTCTTCTTTTCAATAAAATATGTTGCTTCCATATCAGCTGTGGATAAAGCAAAAGCTAAAGGAAACATTTCAAACGCAGCACCAACATTTCTAGCATCTTCATTTCCTGAAAATCCCATATGATAACGAATTGCAAAAGCTTCTTCTCTAGTTAAGCGCATATATCCACTAATCATATAGACACTTTTCTCACCATGTCCATAAGGTAAAAGATCTTGAAATTCATAAGTTGGAACTTGAATCCATTGTCCATTTTCTTTAACATTTCTAGTTCCCTTTTTATAACAATTAATTTTACATAAGTCATGGAGCAATGCCACAATAGCAATCGTTTCTTCGTTATAATTTAAACTATATGTTTCAATAACTCGTGTTCTTGCAAGATAGTCTTTTAAACAGTCATATACATTTAAACTATGTTCAACCAAACCACCTTCATAATTGCCATGAAATCTTGCACTTGCAGGTGCTTTGAAAAAATCAGAATTATGTGATAAAAGAAAGTCAAGGAGTTTTTCACTACCTGGTCGATGAATATATTGTTTATAGATGGCAATAAAGCGTTCTTTATTATTCATGTTGTCACATCCTTTTTTCTTTAATTATAGCAAAAATGGTAGAAGAGAGAAATAATGTTTTTTTGCGTTCTAGTACAATTTTTCAAGGATGCAAGCCTGATCTTTATAAGCTTTTATGAGAACTGTTGGCATTGATCAGAAACAATACTCAATACGGATGAAAACTAATTTTATCAGTTTGTTTGTATTTTAAACTGTTCTTTCTTCTTGCTTATGAACTTCAATGTGCATATATCAAAAGAAAAGCTAACACGTATAAATAAATATTAATTATTATTTTGAAAAGTTGATATTCATTGAAATTTCAATATTTTACAATAATCTTAGAAGAGATGGGAGCACCTTCTTAATTTAAAATTCTATCCATATTAAAGGAAGAGATTACGATGGAAATGAAAACAAAATAATGAATCGCCAAAAAAGCCTCTTTATGCTTTGTCGTGTAAGATTACTAAAAGCATGTAGAAACAAAAATGATTCATCAATGGCTCATAAGCATATAGTTACATAAAAGGTAATTTGTGAAATCAAGGAGACCAGATGAAGATTATCTTGGAGTAAGAATTACCTTAAAACTTGTTAAAGTTAAATATTAGCTTGATATTTTAACTAAAAACAGGAGTATTCTTTTTAATACATTCAGTAAATCAAGAACTGTAGCTATTGTTGTTTTATCAATAACACGGTTTGTATAATTTGTATGATTCTCTTTAAAACATGAGAGTACTTCCATTGGTTTATAAGAATATTATAAATCAATGGAAAATATCTATGAATGATAATCGAGAATTGGAATTTTATAGGTTTTCAAATTGTTTTTTTATTTAATAATAATTATAATTAAAATATAGGTTATTAGAGAGGAGGAGTGTCGATTATCGACTACTGCACATATGAAAAAGCAAAAAACAAATGCATTACGAATTTTGGATCGTTTACATATTTTTTATAAGA
>CAYSWW010000272.1:0-1838 GCA_964434915.1 uncultured Coprobacillus sp. | reverse complement strand
AAAAAAACAATTATAAAAAGAATAGATTTCTTTATCATTTTGTTTTATAATATGCATATGCCGATGTAGCTCCAATTGGTAGAGCAGGCCACTCGTAATGGTCAGGTTGCAGGTTCGATCCCCGTCATCGGCACCATATAGAAAAAAAGTCCTACTTTGTAGGACTTTTTTTCTACAATCCTTTAACTTCGATGATTTCTTGCCACATCTCATAATGATCTTGAGGAATGAATTGATCTTGATATTCTACTTCACCAATCTGATAATCATAAGGATCACGACGACGAAATGGATCAATATTGCCAAAATAAAACTCTCTACACATTCATGCTCCTTGACAATAAACACTTCCCAATCCACATATAAGCCATCCTTCAGGTGTAAATATAACCCTGCCAGCCATGTTGCAGGAATTCCAGCAATGCGACACAGCGTTATAAAAAGAAGCCCCTGAACACTACAATCGCCTTTCAAACCTGTTGCTGCATATTCACTTATTGATGGCAATGTGCTATATGGTCTCATATATGAATACACGATATGACTTGTTATATATGATAGATCTTTTGTGCTTTCAATAAAGGATTGCTTTCTTTCCCAATTATTATCTCTTTGACAAGAGAACATAAATACGGTGCAAATAGAATATGTGGTGGTTGTTCTTCTAGACAGTATTGTGGATGCTCATTTGTCATAATTCGTGAATCTAGTTTTTGATATGTAACATGATTGATAAACGCATACTCAAAACAAGATTCTTGATTATCTTTTAACTCAACTTCAAAATAAATACTTCTTCTTTTGGATTTGTTTGAATGATTTGATAATCATTGACTTGAGCATACTCAACTGGAATAGGCAATCAGACCTTAATGATTTCTCCTACTCTTTGATATTCTTTTTTATTTTTAAACCTACTTTTACATGAATCTTATAAGACAGTTCACCTTTTTCTTGTAACTTTTTAATGATATGATTCAATCTTTCATGATTGCTATTTGAAAGCATTTCTTTATTTCTGGATACATATAATGGTCTCGTTTTGATGAGATTCTCATAAAAGTTATTCTTGAATTTCATCACACTATCAATAAACAAAAATTCAAAAGCACTCTCTTTTAATAAATCATCAAATTCTTCATCTTTAAAATTGACAATCTTTTCTTTTAATATACTAATGGTTTCTTCTCTCGTATATAAAGTCTCTAGGTATGATATCTATCAATTCTTTTTCTAATAATAATCTTTCTCTTAATTGCGATGGAATTGTATCCATAAATCTATCATTTCTTTCAATAATTCAAATTGTCCATTCCACTTCAATTTCATTAAATCTTCTGGCAATGGTATATTTAAAACCTCTATATTCATCATTATTTTATCGATGTTCCTTACAAGAGATTTCTTTAACAACAACTTGAAAAACACATACTGTATCAAGTATTTTATCTGAAAAATTCCAATCATCTTGTTGCGTATAATGTTTCATTATATGCAATAATGCATTTTTCTTTTGTTTGATATCTTCAATAAATGATATATCTCTTTCACCAATAACGCTTTGATAATAAGCGGAATATTGACAAGCTATCTGACCTTCATGTAACATAAAATCAGTATCCATCTCAAAACCAATCTCTGGATTTCTTTTAATTAAATCAATCTTACGTCCTTCTTTGGCACTATGAAAATATAAAATCAATTGTCCTTTTTCAAATATATATCCAAAATTCATTGGCACAATGTATACATGACCTTGATCATAAAATCCTAATCGACAACACTTACAAGCTTCAATGATGTCCTTCATTTTTGATGCATCTTTTACTTCTCTATCC
>CAYSWW010000271.1:0-1873 GCA_964434915.1 uncultured Coprobacillus sp. | reverse complement strand
ACAAAAAATGAATGCAAAAAACCGAAAGTCAAATTTAAAATGTTTACGCATTTGCTATCATTTGTGTTATGATATAAAGGAGTTATTTCAAACTCTAATGTTTGTAACAGGTGGAAAGGAATATAGTGATATGAAGAAAAAATTTTTAGTCAAAACAGCTTTATTATCAGGTGCTTTGATTGGATTTTTAGGAACTTGTGCTGTTGATTATATTTGTAAAAAAAGGCCAAAAGATGCCAAAAAACCTTTGAAACAATTAAAAAATGAAGATCTTCAATGGTTAAATCAACAGCAATTTGAGGATTTAGAAATCCTATCTCATGATGGCTTAAAACTTAAAGCAAAATTATTAAAAAATAATCAAAAATCTAATAAAGTCTTGATTGCTATTCATGGATATCGTAATTATAATATAAGAGAATACGCTTATTATCTTAATTTTTATTATCGATTAGGTTTTCATATCTTACTTCCCGATAATCGTGCACATGGTGAAAGTGAAGGAAAATATATTGGTTTTGGATGGTTAGATCGCTTAGATTGTATTTCTTGGATTTATAAAATGAAAGATTACTTTCGTCAAGATTTACAAATTGTTTTACATGGAATTTCTATGGGTAGTGCTACTGTATTAATGGCAAGTGGTGAAACATTGCCTGATGATGTCAAATGTATTATTTCTGATTGTGGATTTACAAGTGCTTATGATGAAATTAAATATGAGATGAAAAGACATCATTTTCCTTCTTTAATTCTTCCAGTTGTAACACTTTTAAGCAAAAAACGTGTTGGTTATAGTTTTAAAGAAGCATCAACTATTGAACAAGTCAAAAAATCAAAGACACCTACTCTCTTTATTCATGGTGATCAAGATATGTTTGTGCCAACTTACATGGTTTACGATTTATATAGTGCTTGTGCTGCTGATAAAGATTTATTAATTGTTGAAGGCGCAAAACATGCAGAAAGCTATATCATTAATCCTCAATTATGTGAAAATGTAATTGTTGATTTCATGAATCAATATGTCCATTAAGCAAAGCTGTAACGAAATAATGACCAAGTTTATATTCTTGGTTATTTTTTTGTTAGCTTTATTCTATAATATAATTTTTAATTTTTCATACTTATCAAAGACCATAATGAGGATTCAAGGTGAATGTCAAAAACATTAATGATGAAATCAAGATGCAAAGAGGGTTAGTAGAATTAAAGAATGCAGAGAAAGTGGAAAAACTGTTAAATTCTGGTGTAAAGAAAATGGTATTTGTAAACAAACATATTATGTTCGGCTAAAGAGGATAAGAACCATAACTGTTGAAAATGGACTGGTTATAAATGGTCAGCCTTTTGTTACAGTGCCAGTAGAAAATATAAATATAGATGAGCATGATGTCATTTGAATAAAGATTGAATTGCCCTCTGATGTCAATGAGCATACTCTCATGAACATGATTAAACTTTTTGCGATATCTCGAAGACCTATCAAATATATATTGCCACTGGCTATATAAATATGGTCAGCTTTGGAAATACCACCTAGCATAGAAGAGCCTTATTCAGTGATTCAATCATGTTTTATCTAGTGTGACTGTCCAATTCGATTTCGACAGAATCTTTGGTGAATGTAATGATACATTTTCAAAATGAGTGCTTACCGGCAAAAATTCAACTGTCTTTCTTTTGGATTTTCACTTAGGATTTCTTTTATTTTTATGATATGATTGTTCCTGCAGAACTCTTTGTCAGGCAGATTGCTTTCTTTACATTTCTTGATAATATTTATATACGATTGACAAAATAAGTTGTAATGATGTGCATGGTATGAATCGTCTAGCAAGTAACTCTTTGAAAAAAGCAGCTCAACATATTC
>CAYSWW010000270.1:0-1891 GCA_964434915.1 uncultured Coprobacillus sp. | reverse complement strand
ATCGAAAAGGTACCAACTCTCAATTGAATCAGTACCTTAACTTAATCCTTAAAATATGGACATATTTTGATAAAATTATTTACTCTATATTATTAATAAAATCATCTATTTTTTCTTTAACCGTTTTTTTAGTTATTAATTCATTGTATTTCCAATACAATAGCATTACTCCATGGGTTTTACATTTTTCTAATTTCTTTTCATCTAGTTCTTTTCTTTTCCTTAATCCATCTTCACCACCAAAGAAATCAATTGGTTTGTAATGTTGTTCTCCTTGATATTCTATTCCTAGATTTATTGACGGAATAAAAATATCTAATGATTGAAGTTCTAGAAATTTTGAATGATATTGATAGATAGCATTTGAATATAAACTTCTTACCACTTTAAATAATTCCTGTTCATTTTTCCATTTATTATTATACAATCCACGGTCTATCATTTCAGAAAGAAATGTTGATTCCATACTAGCTAACATGTTATTGACCTCTTCCTTCTTTTCTTGGTATGGCTGCATCACATTATTGTATTCTATTTCCTCTGGTGTCAATTCATCACCATTCAATATCTTTTTACTAATAATGTGTTTTATATTTATGAAATATGTGTGCCAATAAAAATTAACAATTTCACGTAATCTGGGTGAATTTGGATAAGGTGGTATTTCAGGCAATTGCTTTTTACACTTATATTTAGGAATTTTATAAGCAGATTCATTTATTCTATTAACAAAAGCAAACAATTCCTCTTCATTTAAAGGAAATGTCAATAATATATTTTTTATTATTCCCAGACACTGTGCATACTCTACATCATTCAGAATTCTAAAAGAATAATTATTAATCTCCATTTTAGCCAAATAATTATTACTTTTTTGCATAGCTTGACATAATAAACCAATATCAATATTATATATTGAATATGAAGAATATTTATGATGTGTTTGAACGATATATTCGTAATACTGATGTCTCTCCTTCTCGTCTGGTTCATAGAGTATAATATTTAATGTTTCATCATCCATAAAAAAATTAGGTACCGTATTATATTTCATATGGTATTTATCTATTAGATATCTTGCTATTTTCCCATTTTTTGTATTATTTAATGTTAAGAAAATGGAGTATTCATTTTTTACATTATCAAAGTATTTAATAATATCTTTGTTTGGTATCTGAGATAATATGATTTCTTGAGTTTCCTCTAATGCTTTTCTTTTTTGTGAGTCCATGTATGGAATAGCCATATATTCATCATAAAATCTAACAACATATGAATATACACTCATTATTTTTCTAATTGATATTTTTTTATTTTCAAAAAAATTATTATTATAAACAATTGATTTTTTATTAATATCTATATTGTTCTTAAACCAAAACATCTTTCCATGCTTTGTAATGATAAATTTCATTTGACTATCATGAAATTTTAATAGCATCATCATATCTCCATAGTAATCCGAACATAAAAAATCAACTTTTTCTTCAAACATAATGATATTTGATTTAGTTTCTAAACATAACTTTACATTACTCTTCATAATAGAATATGTAATGTCATCATTTTTAATGAATTTGCTGTCTTTATCTTCCTTTATAGTAAACATCCCAATATGAGTCATTAGAAATTTTTTGTATTTTGAACTTAAATCTTTCCTTATCTCACTAAATGGAATCTCTAAATGATATGAATCATCCATATCTTCAATGTAATTCAACAAGCTTGGATTTTGTTTTGCTATTTCTGAATTATTTTCTTCTTCATAATCTGTCCATAGATAAATATGCATTTTGTCATCACCTTTTAACCTATCATAGCTAAAGTATATCATATCATCCTGCCATCCAGAAGAAAAAGGTATCTAATCGATTATTTTTATCATATTCCT
>CAYSWW010000269.1:0-1904 GCA_964434915.1 uncultured Coprobacillus sp. | reverse complement strand
CAGTAACAGATAATAAAGATAAGAAAGTCCTTAATGTACCGGCTTTGAGATTCCCTGAGTTTACAGATGAGTGGAAGGATACTACTCTTAAAGATGAATGTATCATAAATCCTACTTCAAATAAACTTGAAGAAGAATTTGTGTATGTAGATTTGGAGGCAGTTGAAAAAGGGGAGTTAATAAAAAAGCAAGTTATTAAGAATGTAGATGCTCCCAGTCGCGCGCAAAGAGTTTTACAAAATGGCGATATACTATTTCAGTGTGTACGTCCATATCAAAAAAATAATTACTTAGTCAATGATATTTCCATTGACATCCAATGGGTTGCATCTACAGGTTATGCTCAACTACGAACAGAGAAAGACAATCCTGCCTTTGTTTATCATTTGCTAAACACGCCATCTTTCAATAAAAAGGTAATTGTTAGATGTACTGGTTCAAGTTACCCTGCAATCAATAGTGATGATTTATCAAAGATTCATTTTTATAAATGTGATATATTGGAACAAAAGCGTATTGCTGGATTTCTGTCATTGCTTGACAAACGAATAGCCACCCAAACCAAAGTCATTGAGAAATTAGAAACCTTAATTCAGGCGATTAGCCAAGTAATGCTACACCCTAATGAGAATTGGAATGAATATAAGCTATGTGATTTAGCTGACATTAAAAGTGGCTATTCAGGTACTCAGGTAAGCCGCAAAACAAAATATGCTGTATCTCGAATAGAAACAATTAGTAAGCATCATATTGATATGTCGCGTGTTGGCTATGTACAAGATATACCAAGTGAATACAAATTAAATATTGGTGATATTTTGTTCAGTAACATAAATAGCGTGCAATATATAGGCAATACAGCTTTTGTAGATAAAGAATATGATTTGTATCATGGTATGAACCTGTTACGAATAATTCCTAAAACCCCATTAGTAATACCTCGCTTCTTCACTTGCTTCTATGTACCAACAGGGCAACTAAACATTTCCAAACCATTTGTAATAAGGCAGTTTCACAGGCGAGCATTAACCAAACATCCTTAGGAAAGACTATATTTCATATACCTCCGTTGTCTTTTCAAGAACAAATTTGTAACATATTTGAATGTATTGAACAACGGTTGAATTTAGAGGTAGATTATCACAAAAGAGTTCAATCACAAAAAAATTTTCTTTTGCGTGAAATGTTCATATAAATAACTTACTTAGAAAATAACATTTTTGCTCATTAAGTGATTTAAGTATATTTTTTTCGACAGAAAGTTTGTCAGAACAAGCTTTGAGGATTGCATATATCTTTTTCTGACAATCAACTGTTGGGAAAGGAAATACTTTCTTCATAAAATCACTTTTTTGTAAGTTGAATCGTGTACTCCCTTGGGCTAAAGGGAAAACAGCTTTTCTAAATGATTTTGAAGAAACATAATAAGCCATGAACGGAGGAAAAATTTTACTTTCATTTGTTATATGGATGCCAAAGCAAAAACTATTCAGATACAAAGGATAAGTATCACCCAAATACACCGCACCAATTCCAACTTCTTCCGGCGTTTCAGAAGATAACGTAAGAAGAATATCTCCATAACGGACAACCGATTGTTGTTCTGTTTCATTGATTTTGACCAAACCGACATCTGTTGAATCTATGATTTGATTCTGATAGACATTCATGTATGTTATAAACGGATAGCCATCACCAAAATCTTCCGCACTCTTCCCTGACAACCCTGAATATGATTGCCCAAAGTCAATAAAAGATAATGTGACTTGCTGCGTTTCTCGTTCAATCAAGGTATCGCACATCGCCTGAATTGGGGATTGTATAACACAAATGAATTATGGAAGTTTCTTAATTCCTAAGTAATATATTATGCGCTTCCACCATTTTATGTTGGGATATGATTT
>CAYSWW010000268.1:0-1928 GCA_964434915.1 uncultured Coprobacillus sp. | reverse complement strand
AGGTGATAATCATCAAAGATGATTAATCACCCAGTGGACAAAATTTATTTTGTCCTACTGGCTTACCCGTGAATGGGTCTATAATTTCTCTCATACATATAGTTTATCTTCCTACAATTGATTTTGAATATATTCCTTGATGACTTTTTCATTTTTTCTAACTATATCGCACAAAAATACCCTGTTGCCTAGAAATATCGACTTTCATATTTATACTTTAAATTTGCATGTTGATCAAATATTATCAATAAAATCTGCTACTGCATATTTTAACGCTATCTCCAATAACATATGTATATGGTCTGAACACGCTTCTCCTGTTATGAGCTTTACATCTATATGATGTATGTGAATATATCTTATCAATAGCACGTGGTATTCACTTCGTTAATGAAAATGTCATGTATTTACTACATGACATTTTCATCTAATAAAGTAGGTAAGATTTAATTGAATTGCATAGTTTTACGATATGTTTTGATCCAGAGTAAGCCTAATATGATTGCGGTTATTGTCCAGCTAATGGGAAAACAAAGATAAATCATTGTTAATGTTCGATGCATTGGAAAAATAAATAATAGCCAAATTAAACGAATACCACAAATTCCTATAACCATAAAAAATGTTGGAATCGATGAATACCCCATCCCACGCATAGAAAAAACCAAAACATCAATAACACCATTAAGAAACAATAGTAAAGTGACATAAGTAAGTCTCAATTTCCCAGCTTCAATTACATTCTGTTTATTGGTATATAAACTTAAAAAGAAATCTCCAAAAAAATAAGCTATAAAACCAACAAGAAAGCCAGATATAATTGACAGAATAAGAGTTAAATATAATATTTTATGAAGCGACTGCTTATTATTAGCTCCCATATTTTGACTAGTAAAGGTCATCGTTGCTTGAGCAAAAGCATTCATGCCAATGTAGACAAAATTTTCAATATTGTTTGCCGCACTATTTCCAGCAACAATGATAGAAGAATCAAAGGAATTAATGCTTGATTGAATCACAATATTGCTTAAAGAAAAAACAATTCCCTGCAAACCGGCAGGAATACCAATTTTAAAAATTTCTATCACTAATTGCATATCTAATGTGAAATGATTCATTTCTAATTGAGTGGCATCTTTCTCATTTAATAATGTTATCCAAATAAGAATTGCGGAAACAGCTTCAGAAATAACTGTTGCTATAGCGACTCCGGCTACTCCAAGATGAAAAATAATAACAAATATTAAATTTAAAATGACATTCATTATTCCACTCAGCATTAAAAAATATAAAGGTTTTTTTGTTTCTCCCTTGGATCTTAAAACAGCGGCACCAAAATTATAAACAAACAAAAATAAAACCCCGCTAAAATATATTCTTATATAAAGATTACTCAAATCAATAATATTTGATGGAGTAGACATTAAAGTCAAAAAATATCGAGATGATATGATTGCAATGATTGTCAAAGCTATACCACAAATCAAAGATAATAACATAACAGTATGAACTGCTTTTTTTGTTTTTTCATAGTCCTGTCTTCCTAACAGTGTTGCAATCACAACATTAGCTCCACTTGCGATTCCATTAAATAAGGAAGTCATTAAAAAAATAATTGAGCTACATGCACCAACAGCAGCTAAGCTTAGATCACCATCAAATTTCCCAACAATAATCGTATCAGCTGCATTAAATAGCATTTGCAATAAACTTGTTAACATTAAAGGGACGGCGAAAATAAAAATATTTTTAAATAATGGTCCATGGACCATATCCATATATGTTTCCTTCATATCCTTTCCTCCAATTCTTTACATTTTACTATAAAAAGTACAAAAAACGATCATTATATGCAAATGAATGCTATTAATGATTATATAACTTTGAAAATAATAAAACAACAAAAAAACATTTGAGTTTCGGTTTTT
>CAYSWW010000267.1:0-1951 GCA_964434915.1 uncultured Coprobacillus sp. | reverse complement strand
CAAGTTATTCTACACCCCACAAGTTGGAAACCCCAGGTTATTGTGGAGTGCCAAACTATTCTTTAGTTACAGCCTCTTTAAAAACAATATCAATTACCTTTTGTGCACAATTTCCAGTTTGTTCTGAATTAAATCTCTCATTAAATGTATTTAAGAAAGAAAAATCATAAACTTGATTTTTAATATCTAAAAGCATTTTTTCTTCATCTTCATATATTTTTCCAGGTAATTCTGTATAAATATCTAAATAGAAACCTCTCAATTCATCTTTATATTCTTCTAAATCATACATATAAAAATAAATCGGTCTATTTAAAACAGCATAATCAAAGAAAACACTAGAATAATCTGTAATTAAAATATCGCTTAAAACATACAATTCATTAATTTCAGCATCCGCACTTATAGAATATAAAAAGCCATCTAATGAACGATCATCTTCAAACTGATTAATAATGAGATAATGTAGCTTAAAAACAACAACATATTCATCACCAAGCTTTTCTTGCCATTTATGAAAATTTGCTTTAAGCTCAAATGTATATCCAGCAGCGACATATGAATTATCACGCCAAGTAGGTGCATATAAAATAATTTTTTTATCTAAAGGCAAATTAAATTTTTTCTTTAATTCAATAACCTTTTCTGATGTTACATTCGTAATAAAATCATTTCTTGGATAACCTGTTTCAATTAAACGTTCTCTATTAATATCAAAAGCACTCTGAAATACTTCCGTGCAGAACTTATTAGGCGAAATCATATAATTATAACGCTTAACATCAATGTCATAACTATTGCACATACTTTCAAAAGAAACGCCTGAACGATAAAAAGTTGTATCTTCAGGTGCAATAATATCATGAGCTAATCTTTTTAAAGGTGTTCCATGCCAGGTCTGTAAATAAATTTGTTCTGGTTTTTTACAAATATATGTTGGCATTTTACAATTGATGATCCAATACTTTGCTTTTGACATATAATAAAAATAAGGCAAACTAAAATATTCTTTGATTTCAGCACCTGGAATCTGAATATTCTTCTTTTTACGATGTTTAATAAACCAAATAAATCGATAATCTTGAAAACGTGAATCTTTTCTCATTTGTTCATAGATTGCGCGCGGATTATCTGAATAACCACGTCCATGAAAAGATATGAAAATCACAAGATGATTATCAATAGGGACAAAACGATGTAAAGATTTATAACTTACTCTAATTATAATTCCTGCAAACTTTTTTATTAAACGTAATAATCTCATATACTCCACTCCAATCATTGATATGCTATCATTTTAGTTGATGTACTTCAAGTTTTTTTATGAAAAAACATAAGACAAATTGTCTTATGTTTTTAATTTGAGTTCTTTTTTTATTTTTGTTGTAGAAATATCTGGAGTTCGAGGAAGATAAATAACTTCACAATAATCTTTCAAATAATCAAACTTCCCCTTCCAATCATCTCCCATGACAAAAATATCGATATCATTTTCTTGAATATCTCGAATTTTTTGGTCCCAGGAATTTTCAGGAATCACTTTATCTACATATCTAATCGCTTCAACAATAGCCATTCTTTCATAATCAGGAATTGCACATTTTTTACCTTTAATTTCATTAAAAGAATCACTGCTTACTGCCACAACTAAATAATCTCCTAATTCCTTAGCTCTTTTTAATATATTTAGATGACCGATATGAAACAAATCAAATGTTCCATATGTTATAACTCGTCTCATACACATCCATCCTTTTTTCCAAACATTAGTCATTTAACATTTTTGATAAAAAATCAATAATTGTAACAGTTTCACTTAACAATAATCTTTGAGTATCTTTTCTTTCTGAATCTATTATTTGAAGAAGAGATTGAACTAAATATCTGAAACCATTACCTTGAAAATTAAATGAATATCTTCTGAAATGGTCTTCACCATTTAATTTGATTT
>CAYSWW010000266.1:0-1954 GCA_964434915.1 uncultured Coprobacillus sp. | reverse complement strand
ATTCGTACAAATTCCAGCCGGATTTTGACTTAGTTCAGTATATCAGTAAAATCTACTTCCTTATAATCGAAACGCCGTCATCGAATGCAGATATGCCAATGAAAGTTACGCTGTTCGGTATGGTTATGCTTTTAAGCGATGTACAATAAGCGAACGCATAATTGCCAATGGAAGTAACACTATCGGGTATAGTCACGCTTGTAAGGCGGGCGCAATAATTGAACGTATAATCACCAATGGAAGTTACGCCGTCGGGTATAGTCATGTCCGTAAGTGACTCACACTGACAGAATGCTTGTTTACCAATAGAAGTTACGCCGTTCGGAATATTTATGCTTTTAAGCGATTTGCAGCAATCAAATGCAGCTTCGCCAATTGAAGTTACGCTGTTTGGTATGGTTATGCTTTTAAGCGATGTACAATAAGCGAACGCATAATTGCCAATGGAAGTTACGCCATCGGGTATAGTTATGCTTGTAAGAAAGCGGCAATTATTGAACACATGATTACCAATTGAAGTTACGCTTCCGTCTGAAGGGATGTCGACACTTTCGCAACAAACAACAAGCGTTTTGCTTGCTGTTTCAATCACGCAATTATTTGAACTATGATAAACAGCGTTCCCGCTATCAACGGTTATGTTTGTAAGCAGAGTGCCACAACCGAACGCCCCATCACCAATGGATGTAACACTGTCGGGTATGGTCACGCTTTTAAGTCGGCGGCAACATCCGAACGCTCCGTTACCAATTGAAGTTACGCTGTTAGGTATGGTCACGCTTGTAAGCGATGAACACCCCCAAAACGCACAATCGCCAATGGAAGTAATGCCATCGGGTATGGTCACGCTTGTAAGCGATGAACGCCCAATGAACACAGAATCGCCAATGGAAGTTACACTACCATCTGAAGGAATGTCACCACCTTCACAACAAAAAACAAGCTTTTTACTCGCTGTTTCAATTATGCAGTTACCTGAACTATGGTAAACAGCGTTCCCGCTATCAACGGTTATTCTTATAAATGGACAATAATGGAACGCCCTTTTGCCGATGGAAGTAACACCTTTGCCAATACTCACGCTTTCAAGCGAGTCGCACTCAGAAAATGCCTCTTCACCAATGGAAGTAACACCATTGCCAATAGTCACGTCTGTAAGCGAGCATTTCTTGAATGCAGATTTGCCAATGGAAGTTACACTGTCAGGTATCGTCACGCTTTCAAGCGAGATGCAACTCCAAAACGCATAATCACCAATAGTAGTAAGCCCTTTACCAATAGTCACGCTTTCAAGCGAGGTGCAAGCAGAGAATGCCTCTTCGCCAATGGAAGTAACGCTGTCGGGTATGATTATGCTTGTAAGAGAGTGACAATTATCAAACGCACTTCTTCCAATACTTGTCACTCCTTCGGGAATTAAAACCTGCGGTTTATTGCCCTTGTATTTTATTAATGTAGTGCCGTCAATTACAAATTCTGAATGGTCATAATTCAAGTTCATAAAGGTTTCCTCCACATTTGTAATAATTTTGCATTCCCGATTTTTCAACAACCTCTGAATGCTTTATAAAAATATTATATAATCAATACAACTAAATACCAATAGCGCTTTTCTGCGGCGTTTTACCGCAATATATTCGTTATTTACTTGCCCGCACGAGTTCCTGCCAGATTTTGACCATGGCATACGTATCGAGTTCGCAGTACTTCAATAAATTATCGCGCGCGGCCTCTGCCTCGCCCTGCGGCAGGTCAGCTATTTTGGGATATAAATTCATAGCCTCGCTGCCGTTATGCACGCCCTGCAAATTGCTGTAATCGAGGGAAGGTTCGCCGGGGAACAGCGCAGGAAGCACGTATTTTATTGAGTAACTGCGGCCCATGGCGGGGACGTAATAGTAGAAATTTTTAAACGGCACGGCAAGGTCTTTTAAATTATTTTTTATATTCAGTA
>CAYSWW010000265.1:0-2009 GCA_964434915.1 uncultured Coprobacillus sp. | reverse complement strand
ATATTCATAAATGCATCAGATTCAATGAATATTTTAGATACCGCAGTGGCCAAAGGATTTAGGATTGTTTTAGATCTGAAAAATCTTATAGTTAAAATCAATGGCGATTATTTCTAGAGTGCTAAGAATGGCATTGTATCAAAGTTTTTTTTTTCCAACATGTACAAAATTATGTTTCGTTTGTTTGGCTTAATATTAATATTCTTGTGTTTTATATATACAATTTTATGATTTAATAGGATATAATAAAATATTTATAAACAGAAATTATTTATACGAAATCTATCGAAACTATTTCTTCTTTGGTTTTCTTTGTTTGACTGAATTATCATTTTTGTTTTGGTTTTTCTTTTGATTATTGGATGAGGAAATGGTGGAAAGCTCTTTTTTCAATTGAATTATTTCTGGATCAGAATCTTCCTCTTCATTATTATTATTATTATTTCTTTGCTTTTTGTTCTGTCTCTCTATCTTTTGTTTCTCTATCTGTTGCTCTTCACGTCTTCGCATCTCTTGTTGTTGGTTCTTTCTGCGTGAAAACCATCCAAATAGCTGAAATGCCTTTCTCAAAATGTAGAAAATAACAAATGACTTCACGTATCTCAATATTGGAAATTTGTCAAAAAGAGCATTGTACTTGCTTTTAACAGCACTGATAATTGAACCAAATAAGCCAAAAATAGGTTTTGATGGCAGGAAACCCTCTGGGAATGGTCTGTACGACCCTTCAACAACACCATGAGAAATAAAAGACAAAATCGTTTTCTTAATTGTTGGCTTAGGTGGGAGCGGTATGTAGTAATATTCTTCTCCTTTCTTCTTAACGTGTAATATGGCATTTGGACCGAGTCCTAGTTGCCTTGTTTGCTCAGAATCACTCAAAAGACCAATTGATGCATTGAAGTCCAAAAGATCTTCTGAATCATACTGTGAAGGGAGAATATGAGTCGTTCTGATGAAACACTCTTCCTTGCAGTAGTTGTAGAAGTTGTTGTGATCGAGCGTCCACAGAAGAGGAATGTGCAAGTTTTCTAACATAGAATCAAGCATTTTCATCTTTGTGACTTTCAAGGGGGGTAGTTTGACATTCCTGTGTATTGCGAGTGCAGGGAGTGACTTGTAGCCAAGATGCAGCATTTCTTCATACGATGAGATGTACTTGACAGCAAATTTCATGTTGTACTTGCGGGAATACTTGTATGCAAGTCTTGTGAATTGAATCGTTGGGTTGTGCTTAACAATCTGAAGGACGCGCACGCAATCACCACCAGTTAAGAAGAAGGAATCGAAGTTCTCTTTGGTGCGCAATTCGAAGAGCGAAATTGGAAATTGTTTGAGGTAGAAGTCTTTTATTGCTTTGAATGATGAAATTGGATCTTTGGAAAGAGAAATGGTTTTCTGACCGTCGTTGATGTTGATGTAGATGAGTGATGGAGTTTTCTTAGCACCGAGGGATTTAGCGAGATTTGCAGACTGAGATGTGTCAATGACAAAGCAATTAAGATATCGAGAATTTTCATTTTTCAAAGTTTCAAACCAATCCATGATGACATTGCAGTATTGGCACATAAGGCTAGTGTAGACTAAAATAAGATAATCACCGTCATCTTTAACAAGATCATCGAAATTGTACATTGTAACTTCACGAAGAGATCTCTTATCAACTTCAAGATCAAAACCATCAAAGTTTGAATATGATCGAGGGTCATCCATAAAATTGATCTTTCTATCGTTTTTAGGTGCTTCTTGTAAATGATCGTAAGCATATTTTGAGTCAGGGTCTGAGAGAATTTCATAGGCTTCATTTACTTTGATCCATTCTTTTTCTGTATCACGAGTCTTAGAAATATCAGGGTGATATTTCAATGTGAGTTGTCGGTAAGCTTGTTTAATTTCTTCTTTGGTCGCGTTATTTTGTAATCCAAGGATATGATATGGATTTTCATTTCTTTTGAGATCACTTGCAACAAATGTTATGAAAAATAAAATAAACATTTTATAAAATGAAG
>CAYSWW010000264.1:0-2025 GCA_964434915.1 uncultured Coprobacillus sp. | reverse complement strand
TCATTATAACATATTTCAACATAAAAAACTGTTCAAAGTGAACAGTTTGTAAAATATTTGTATTTATATTTTCTTGTGAATATGTATATGTGCACAAATATACGATATTTACATCATTATTATACTTTTACATACAGAGCCTACTGTAATGTACATGCATTAAAGAAATAGGGCTATATTAACAATAACTTAAGCTTTTTAACATATCTTCAATAAAATCATATCTATCTATATTTTTCCATATTCGTCTAAATATTGTTGATATTTAACTTGTAATTTATTACGTGGTTGAATTTTATGCTTAATACCATATTCATATGTATATATCCAATCTTGTGGGTTTCTAAAAATATCAACTAATTGTAATACCTTATATAATATAATTTCTTTATCTTCTTTACTTTGTCTAAAATAGTAATCTAATGATTGATCGGTTCATGTTGAAAGATAAAAACAACATCATTCATTTCTTCTAATAAAGAATATGCTTCAAAACGACGATCATCATAACGTTTTAATTGAGAAATAAATTTTTGTTGAGACTGAATAAACTGTTTTCCATAATCAACAATAAGATCTCTATATTCTTGTTTTTTTACATGAAAATTTAAAATATCATATAACATAATATGTAAACACTCACGGCTCAAATAACAATGAGTTGTATGATTAACCATTGTCTGTAATGTTTTTTCAGTAACTTCTCATTGCATTTGTCTACTCACATATTGATCATATAATTCTTCTTGAGATATACCTACTGAAGCAAATGGATCATCACTTGAAAAATATAAACACCACAACCATATGTTAACATCTTATAAAGTTCTTCAATATATTGAACTACTTTTGGAAAGTTAGGATCTTGTGATGAAACCTTAAATAAAGCTTTTAAATATCTTTTCACTTGAAAACGCCATTTTGGTCTATCTTTCTTAGGTACTACTCTATTAGGTGATATATAATAGCCTTGATATGCATAATTTATTAAGGTCGCTATCTCATTAAATAAATCTGGTAAAGGTATATTTTCTTGTTTTTTTGCTTTCTTTTTCCCTTCGCCACTAAGAATACTTTCAATATCAACATTTATTTCTTCTTTCTTAGCCTTAGGTAAAGCTTTATATACTTCAACAAAAGCATCATTAATTAGTTTTATATCTTTATCCTTTAATAAATCTCTCAATTCTTTAACTTTCATTTGCTTTCTCCTCTATCTTTTAAAATTCTTTTCTTATAGCATTTGTTATATGTTCATTGTCTCATTCAATAAAATAATATGCAACAAGAAATCTTTTCATTATTTTAGAATATGTAATGAAATATCATATGTGTAAAGTTAAAAGTTAGTCTATATTCAAATAAAAAGACAGTTAATCATATAAGGAGTAACTGTCAATTCATTATTTCGTAATAAAATCATAAATATCATGCCTCACAGGTCGATCAAGATGATAAAGTATTTCACATACAGGAATATTATCAGCCATGGTTTTTTGTACAATATCAAGAATAATCCCCTTTCCCAAATAATAAAATTCTTTAGAAGTTTTATCATCTTTATTTTTTCTCACAAAAATATGTATTGATGTCTGACGTTCTTTCGCTCTGGTAAATATTTCCATGCCTTTACTATTTAATCTTAATTTACTTTTTGACATCGCAACCAATGTTTGAGGATCTATAAAATGATCTTGATATTTTATAGAATCAGCTATATCATCTTCTTTATCATAATTAATAAACACTGGTAAAGTATTTGTATGATAATCATATTTATAACCACCAATATTTAAAGGAACCAAATTCTTTTCCCAATTCAACAGCTGGCATACATCTTCATACGTATATTTTTTATATAAACAAAAATCAGTATCTAAATAACGCTGATTATATTCTCTTTTATACAAATCAATAGAATAATCTAGTACTTCTAATACTTGATTTTTAAATTTTTGATTATTTAATAATTGATTTGATTGACCACTTGTCACAGGGTTAGTGAAATCACTTAGAAAAATCACA
>CAYSWW010000263.1:0-2027 GCA_964434915.1 uncultured Coprobacillus sp. | reverse complement strand
TTTTTTTTTAATTCATTTTGTAAATATTACAATATTACAAATTTACCAAAAATCTCAGAAATTTTTTTTTTCCCAGCGAGATTTCTGGGAAATTTTTTGTCACCTAAACATTCATTTTTTCACTTCATTTTTTTCATGTTAGTCCAGAAGTTGCTTTTACCATATCCAAAATGGCTTTCCCAAAACACTTCCTCTCTCAAAAATTTGGTTGAAATAGAAGAAAACATTCGATTTCTAAATGCAGAAAAATTCCCTCAAACAACCAAACTTGTTTACATGTATCTTAAAGACCATCCTGAAGACTCAATGTTGATTGCTAACCAAATCCTTCAATGTTTAGATTCTCATCCAAAACATTTTCAAGAATATGCCATGTTACTTACTCATGTAGAATTATGCTCTGGCACAAAACTCCCGCTCCGCTTATCAGAGAAGATGAAACGGATTTTGTTCTACATTGGGTGTCCATTCATTGAATATGCTCCAACCTCAAAGTCACCATATTCTTCGATCAAACTCTATGAAAGTAACACACTTGAAGACACCATATATAATGACGACATTGATTCTTTCTTTATGATGATCACAAAAAACCAGGAATCCTTTTTCGATCAAAAGCTTAAAGTACAGAACTGGAATAGCACTGAACAGCAATGTGAGCAACTTTCTCTCATTCAATTTGCAGCTCTTTACGGTTCCTGGAAAATATTCAAACACTTGTTTGTTTCACAAAAAGATATATGTAAAGACAAAAAGGAACAAATAGAGTTGATGAACTGTGCAATCAGGGGTGGAGACATGGCAATAATCGAAACACTCAAAGTAGAAAACTATGACTTTTCATTATGTGACATTGTCAAAATCTGCTTCAAATACCACCAAAATCATCTTTTAGAAAATCTCGCAACCGAATATAATACAAATAATGTAGAAGAATTACTCGATGTTTGTCTCTCATCATACAACATAAGTGCTTTTCTATGGGCCATATACTTCTATCTCCCATATGAAAAAGCACTTTCTCCAATGATACAACAAAAAGTTTATCGATTCTCCTCGAATTTCGAAATCCTCAAAGTCATATTCGCACACGAATTTGATCTCGTGGAGTTTTTACAAAACTCCATCTTGTCTGTTAATCTTTTCAAATTCCTTTTCGAAAAAGGTATACTTGAAAACCAACAATTTAACATCTTTGATATCATCTGTCAAAATGCTTCCATCTCCAAAGATATCATCAAGTTTTTGGTTGATAACAAAATAGATATCGAATCTTCAAACTGCATTAACATATATTGCTCCACTCGAAATGTAAACAACGAAATCCTTAAATTCTTGTTTGAAAACGGTGCGAAATGCAAAGAAGATGATGAATCGCTTATGACTCTCTATCATAATCAATATGCAGTTATTGACTTTGACATAATTGATACTCTTCTTGAGAACTCTGCTTCTACTCAGAATTTCGAACTCCAACTTGCAATCGAACAAACTCCAGATAATCGAATCATCGAAGACCTCATCAAGCATGGAGCTGATGTCAATAAAGCAAACAGTAAAGGAAAAAGTCCATTAATTACAGCACTGACTGTTGCTAATCCAAACACTTCAATTTTGAAACTCCTTCTCGACAACAATGTTGATCTTAGTGAATATAATTCAAAAAAGGAGCTATATAAATTCTTCGAAGAATTGAATAATCCCAATGAAGACTTCACTAATAGCGATCTCTATCGCGCATTTTATATCAAGTCCCAGTATCCACTCCATCGCACAGACTTCTATACAATAGGTGACAACCAAGTACTTCGCTTTTACGGGGGCCAGTCGGGTATTTCCACTTACAAATACTTCATCATCTTCGAGTTCGCCATTTGTGAGGAATGCGTCATATGCAAAAAAGCCTGCCTGTCTGTCGAGGTCATCCGGAAGAGCACTGAAAGGTTCTGGAGTAGGAACGAAGAATATCTCATGAAGGGCGCGCAATTCGTCAATGAGTGCATTCCAGGCCACGAGGAAGATGAGTG
>CAYSWW010000262.1:0-2034 GCA_964434915.1 uncultured Coprobacillus sp. | reverse complement strand
ACAGTTTTCGTAGTAATATCAGATTTCTAAATAACAAATATAAAGAGGCATTGGCCTTGTCTGTAATGTGCAGGAGCATGACGCGGAAAGTAACTATGGGGCATTTTGCTCATACTCAGGCACTCGTGTATGCTGCAGATCCCGATCGTATTAAGCGGAACCGCAGTTTGATAAGACCTCTTAAAGACATATTCAGAGAACTGCTCCCTGAATATAATGCAGCTGTTTTTGATAATGGAAAAGATAATACGAGTTATAATGAAAATATATTAGAATTATTGCCTCAATTAAATAATATTGATTTAGTATATTTTGACCCTCCATATTGTAGCAGCCATGCTGATTATCAATCTTTCTATCATTTATTGGAAACATACGTGGAGTATTGGAAAGACAAACAATTCGTAAACGGCACAAAACGATATGAGCCAAAAAGATATAGTGGGTTTGACAAGAGCAGAGAAGCCATTTCAAATCTTCACTTAATGTTTGAAAGATCGAAACATATTCCTGTGTGGTTAGTGAGCTATAATGACCGTAGTTATCCTGATATAAACACGATGGTTGAAATGATTGCGCCATACCGTAATGTTACGGTAAAAAGAAAAACATATAAAACCGGGCGTGGTGGAAAAGGAAGTGTCGCAGGCAGCAGTGAAATCCTTTTAGTATGCACAATGAAATGATTCATATATGATGACAAACTTTGAAAAATGGGCTAAAGCGTTTAGGGTTCAGAATCTTTTCGAATTCAACTTTAACGAAAATGCTTTGATATGGCTTAAAGTGCGAGCTGTTTGCAGAGGAAAACTGATTCAACAATTTCTTAAAGGTGCTGATATTACTTTGTCTTCTTCAAAAATTGCTGAGCAAAATGTGGAATTGTTTGAAAGGCTGGAAACTATGCCAAATGCCATGCAGTTGCTTGACACTTTCTTAAATGAAAGAAACCACGAATGGTACAATGCAATGGGCATAGATGAAGAGGCATTGAAAAATGATTTATATAAAGTCCGTTACTACGCATGGGGAGGTGACCAAAACAATTCATTAGACAAGCATTTTGTAAGCAGATACGTTAAGGTTATTAGCAGTTATGATGAACTGCTGAACAAACAAAGTGAAATTGCTGACAATGCGTGGAATTATGTTCAGACAAGTTGGTACAACAATTGGACATCTTACCTTATTGAATCACTTTTTAAGCGACATGAAAAGGTTATCTCGGCAATAGGCGAAATAAAGAGTGTTGATTTCTTTCTGGATGGCTTTCCGATTGATTTGAAAGTTACATTTTTCCCCAATCAGTATATGGATGAAAAACTGAAAATTAAATTGGGCAAGAAAGAACTTACGTGGTTGAAGCAAGAAGCTAAAAAAGTGGGAGTGACAGTAGATCATTCACAATCAGAGGTTCAACAACTTTACACTTTGTCGGAGAAACTAATGGAAATTGGGGAAAATGACATTTTGGAAACACTGAAAAACAAAAGAAAAGAAGTAATTGCTGATGCTCAATCCGATGTGCAAGAACTTATGACTTGGCTATATGCCAACCAAGGGGAGATGCGTTTTGGTGCGGAGAATAGATTGTTTGTTATTCTTGTAGATTCGGCAAATATGAATGAGTCTTGGAAGATGAAACGGGCATTTTCTTTAATAGAACCTAAGGTGAAAGATTATCTTGACAACTTTAACGAACACTCTTTGAAAGAAATAAATTTCGTGTTCCAAGGTAAACCATACAAGAGTTTGGCGGATGTGATATTTATTGTAAAGTAGTTATATGGAATGGATATTTGGCGGTATCGGAACAGAAATAATTCGCTGAAAATCGCACCAGAGTTGCTAAGTCGTTACCAATGCTTGTTTTTCAAATAGCTGTATCAAGCCATTGGAAACCTGAATAGAATCACTGCATTTGCAAAAAATGGGAGCTGTTTACTGAATGTGTATAACAGAATGATTATAATGAAGAAATGGGAGAATATATTCATCTTGCGGTTTTTGCCATAGGGCTGATTTGGAATATTA
>CAYSWW010000261.1:0-2080 GCA_964434915.1 uncultured Coprobacillus sp. | reverse complement strand
TTATGAATGTGTAATTTATACTTGACAAAGGTCACTTCATAACAGAAAGGAATATGCGAAAATGATATATACAATTACAATGAATCCGGCTATAGATTATGTTGTTGATTTACCTTTTTTTAAAACGGGTGAAGTCAATAGAGCGCAAGAAGAACATATTTTTTATGGTGGCAAAGGAATTAATGTTTCAGTAGTTTTAAAGGAATTGGGGTTTGAGAGTTGTTGTTTGGGTTTTGTAGCTGGATTTACTGGAGATGAATTAGTGAGAGGTTTACAAGAAAATCTAGGATTACAATCACAAATGATACGAGTAGATCAGGGAATGACACGAATTAATGTAAAAATTCATAGTGATTTGGAGACAGAGTTAAATGGGATTGGACCACTTGTTGAAAAACAGGATATTGAGAAACTGTTTAAACAATTGGAAATGTTAGAAGACAATGATGTTTTGATTTTGTCAGGCAGTGTTCCTCAATCTATGTCAGATATGATTTATTGCGATATTTTAAAGCAAATGTCACATCGTAATGTGCGTGTTATTGTGGATGCTGCAGGAGATTTATTGAAGGAAACGTTATGTTACCATCCGTTTTTAATTAAACCAAATCATCATGAATTAGCAGAACTTTTTCAAGTTGAACTTCATAATTTGGATGACATTGAATATTATGCAAGAGAGTTACAAAAAATGGGTGCTCAAAATGTTTTGGTATCTATGGCAAAGGATGGTTCACTGTTAGTTGATGAAAACAAAGTGACACATCGTTTAGGAGTATGTCACGGAACAGTGAAAAATTCTGTGGGCGCTGGTGATTCGATGGTGGCTGGATTTATTGCTGGATATCTTGCTGGTTTGGATTATCAAGAAACTTTAAAGTTGGCAACTGCATCAGGTGGTGCTACTACTTTTAGTAGTGGTTTGGCATCAAGGGCAAAAATTGAGGAATTATTGAAGCAATTATAGGAAGAACAATTTAAAAAATTAAATTGGGAAATTATTGAAACAGGTTGGATGGCGACAGAAATAAGTGAAGCTTTAAACCGTGTGAATGGTGAAATTTATGTGGTAAGTGATGTGACAGTGGAAGCAACAAAAATATGCTATTAAATACGGGTACAAAAAGATTATGGCAATGCTCAAGAAATGATTGCAGATAACAAGATTGATATTGTTTATATTGCTATATCGCATTATTTGCATTATCAATTCATGATTTAGACTTTGAAAGTTGGCAACATGTTTTTTGTGAAAAAGCGATTACAGTAAATGATATACAACTAGAAGAAGCAGTTGCAATTGTTAAAGAAAAAGATTTGGTTATTTGTGATGGTGTGACTTTATTGCATGTGCCATTATATAAGAAATTAAAAGAGAATGTTGATAGTGGTGCTATTGGTAAAGTGAAAATGGTTTAAGTGAATTTTGATTCTTGTAAAGAATATGATGTGACGAAGCGTTTCTTTTTAAAAGAATTGGCTAGTGGCGCTTTATTATGCAACAAGTTTTGCTAGATATTACACTAGGGAAAACAGATTTGGCTTTTGACTATGAGATTTTAGATATGCAAGATCATGTCTTTCATCATGGGGGAGCAACGGAACTTACAATATATTCGTGATGTCATGGCGATATTAACATAAATTAGAAAGCAATGGGGTTTATCCATTTGGATAAATAAACAAGAGAACATGAAAATGAAGATGAAAGAAATGTAGAATTTGTTTCGACAACAGTTGATTACTGGATAGCTATGATACGGTCTTTATTGGTTATCCAATTTGGTGGGGTATTGCTACATGGCCTGTTGAAGGTAATAATTTTGATGGGAAAACAGTGATTCCATTTTGTACATCATCATCTTTAGGACTTGGAGAAAGTGAAGAACTTTTAGCACAAATGGCAGGCAGTGGAAACCGGATAGAAGGACAAAAAATTTCAATTTGGTGCATCTATTATAGATATTCAAGAATGGATTGAAAAATTAAAAAACATAGAATAATTCATTTATGAAATTATTAAAATAAGACATTAAAATTAACAAGTAATCATTTGATTCTTTTAAAGTCATTATTTTTT
>CAYSWW010000260.1:0-2090 GCA_964434915.1 uncultured Coprobacillus sp. | reverse complement strand
AGAAAGTCTTGGATTTAAACGATCAAAGTGAAGAAAATATTCCTTCATCATCGCTTAATAACATAAAATAAAAGTGTGCAGAAAATTGCACACTTTTCTAATTAAAGCGCATTCATTTTAATATTAAATACAGATACCTACTATTCTTGAATAAGTGGTGTTGATAGATAACGATCACCACCATCCGGTAATAAAACAACGATTACTTTCCCTTCATTTTCTGGTCTTAGAGCAACTTGTTTAGCTGCATGTAATGCCGCTCCAGAAGAGATACCAACCAGAATTCCTTCCGTTTTCGCAATTTCTTTTCCGGTTTTAAATGCATCTTCATTCGTTATCGCAATAATTTCATCATAGATCTGAGTATTAAGTGTCTCGGGAACAAAGTTAGCACCAATACCTTCAATCTGATGAGGCCCCGCTTTTCCTTGAGACAAAAGTGGAGAACTTGCTGGTTCTACAGCAATAATTTGTACTTGTGGTTTTTTTTCTTTCAAATACTGACCAACTCCAGAAATTGTTCCACCTGTTCCAACACCAGACACAAAGATATCAACTTTACCATCAGTTTGTTGATATATTTCTGGTCCAGTTGTTCGATAATGAGCTTGTGGATTGATTGGATTTTCAAATTGACCAAGAATATAACTATGAGGAATTTCCTTAGCTAATTCTTTTGCTTTTTCAATAGCACCAGCCATACCTTTTTCACCAACTGTTAAAATAACCTGGGCACCGTAAGCTTTCATTAAATTTCTTCTTTCAATGCTCATCGTATCAGGCATTGTAATAATAATATTTAAGCCTAAAGATGTTGCAACAGCAGCAAGACCAATACCGGTATTGCCACTTGTTGGTTCAATCAAGGTTGTGCCTTGATGAATCAATCCCTTTTTCATTCCATCCAAAATCATCTCTTTAGCTATACGATCTTTTGCCGAGCCAGCTGGATTAAAATATTCTAGTTTTGCAATTATATCTGCTTTTAAATGATTTTTTTCTATCAGTTTATTTAATCGTAACATTGGTGTATGTCCCACTAAATCAGTCAAACTATTTTGAATATCACTCATCATTTTTCTCCTTCTCTAATCGATTATTTGACAAACATGTACCCATTTTTCATAATGAGAATGAGTTTCAAGTTCGGCAATTGAAAGTTCAATTGCACTATGACCACTACCGCAAGCAGGAAAGACAGTTTCAAAACGCTTTAAAGAATCATCCAGATAAACATTCACACCATCATTAATCGCAAATGGACAAACACCTCCAGGAGCATGACCAACATACTTTTCTGTTTGATCATAAGGCAACATTTTAGCCTTTTTATCAAATTCTCTTTTGTACTGCCCATTTTGAATCTTCGTATCTCCAGCTGTGACAATCAGAATCACTTTATCACCCAAACTAAAAGATAGTGTTTTAGCAATTCGAGCTGGTTCAACATGTAATGCTTCAGCCGCTAAAGCAACTGTTGCACTAGATTCATTTAATTCTATGATGCGATCTTCCATATGATACTGCTTAAAATAATTCTTGACTTTTTCTAATGACATAATTTCCTCCATTTCCGTCCACCTTTGTCGGTCGGACACAAACATTTTATTAAAATTATTTTCCTCCAATCGTTTTTGTAGTATCCTATAAGAGAGGTGCTATACTATAGAGCACGTGGAAGTGAGTAGGCAATTCTACTCTATATAGAATATACTAAATATTTGTAAGTTGCTCTCAGTCTTTCAAGCACAAACAAGTAGGACTCAGAGCCTGGCCACTTAAGATCGTTTCAATTGTGCTGGTTTTGTTATCGTTACCACCATTGGTATCACCGACAAGAAATCTTGTGTCACTGAGTATACTCAACAGGATTTCTCTTCATTTTGACCTCTATGATCTTAAAAAATAGCTTGTTTTGATGTCTACTATTCTTATCATTTCAGAAATTGGAGTCGATATGACCTAGTTTGGATCAGAGAAACAACTATGCTGCTAGGCCGGAGTTTCTCCTACCAACAATGAAAGTGCAGAAAACAAAAACAGTTATTTTGCTCAAAAGTATACAAGAATCAAGAAAAGAACACAAGAAA
>CAYSWW010000259.1:0-2093 GCA_964434915.1 uncultured Coprobacillus sp. | reverse complement strand
AGGGTTTTTCCCTATTTCTTAATTAAGTCGTAAATTGCTTTTGCAAAAATAGCTGTTGCTTTTAACAAATCATCAATTGCTATTTCTTCATTATTTTGATGAATTTTATTATCAATTCCTGGGAAACCAGCTCCAAAAGCAACACAATTAGGCATTGATTTGGCATAAGTCCCACCACCGATAGTTTGTGGTTTGCTTTCATAATCATGAGTAAATTCAACATATGAATTATGTAAAGCTTGTACCAGGTCACTTTCAGGATCAACATATAATGCTTTTCCTAATTCATGTGTTTGAGAAAGTCCATATTTTTCTAAATGTTCTTCGATTGGCTTTGTTAATACTTCATCTGTCACTTCATGAGGAACACGCATATCAACAATCATACTTGCATGCCCATCTTTATAATTTAATACACCTAAATTTACTGTCAATGGTCCCATTAAACCTTTATAAGCAATTCCTAGCTTTTCTCCATAATAATCATTATAAAAACAATTATTAATAAAATGAACCAATTGATTCTGTGAGATATCAGCTAAATAATGACACATATATGTTGCTGCATTAATTCCTTCTTCAGGAGTTGATGCGTGCGCAGAACGTCCAAATAAAGTTAATTTTGTATGATTTCCTTCCTCTTCAACAGAGCCTTGCAATCCTTGTTCTTCTAAATATTTCATAAAAGAATCTTTATTTTGTTTATAATTACCAACTATATATGCTTCACATACTTCAGGCACAATATTAGCTCTTACACCAGAATAAATACCAATAATGTTATCTTTTTCAACTTCTCCAGTAATTTTAAACTGAGCACCTGCTTTTTCTCCATAAACTACTGGGAATTCAGCATCAGGTGTAAATCCAATTTTTGGATAAGGTTTTTTAGTAAAGTAATATTTCATACATGCAGAACCATTTTCTTCATTACAACCAAAGACAACTCTAATTTTCATTTTTACAGGCAATTCTAATTCATCTATTATTTTAGCAGCATAATATCCAGCAATTAATGGACCTTTATCATCTGCTACACCTCTACCATAAAGCTTTCCATTGATAATCGTCATCTTATATGGTTCTGTATCCCAACCTTTTTCATTACATGGAACAACATCCAAATGCCCTAAAACACCAAACGTTTCATCAGCATCTCCTATATCAATATGACCTGCATATCCATCAACATCTTCACATACATAACCATCTCTTTTTCCAATACTTAACATAGCATCTAAAGCTTCTCGACATGCTTTACCAAAAGGCATACCTTCGTTTGCTGTTGTTTCATCTAAAACTGAAGGTATTTGACATAATGTTGCTATATCTGAAAGGATATCATCCTTTCTTTTATAAACTTCCTCTAAAAAATCAATCATTTTTATCACCTCTTTGAATATTATATCAAATTATTAAAATAAAGCGATACATTTTTATAAAAAAGTGGTATGATAATAGATAAAAAGGGGAACAAATATCATGGAAAAAATCAAATTTCATATTACTGTAAAGGGTATTGTCATATATCGCAAAAAAGTTTTAATTCTTAAACGTCAACATCCTTCTACCGACGGATTAGGTTTTTGGGAATTACCTGGTGGAGGTTTAGAATATGGTGAAACACCACAGGAAGCTTTAACTAGAGAACTAAAAGAGGAAACCAATTTAGAAATTAAAATCGTAAAACCAGTTTACACATTTACTGCCATCAGACCTGCATATCAAACGGTTGGTATTGGATTTCTATGTATTCCAACGAATGATCATGTTCAAATTTCTCAAGAACATACTGATTACAAATTTGTTAGTAGCGAAGAATTAAAATCTTATTTAGATGAACAAATCTATCAGGACATTATCTTAACATTAAAAGAATATGAAGCAATGCGTATTGAGTAGTCTAATTAGCAGCATCAAAAAAATAAATGGGTTTTGATTCGCACCACAATTTCTCGTGGTGCTTTTATTTTATTCACAATTTCTTCTTTACATATTTTGTGGTCGCATTTTTTATTGTATAATTTGATTCATTATGTGTAAGCGTCAATACAAATAGCCCTACTATTTATGTACAGCATACATTATAATAG
>CAYSWW010000258.1:0-2101 GCA_964434915.1 uncultured Coprobacillus sp. | reverse complement strand
GTTCCAAATGACTTTCAGCCGTTTGTTTTAGCATCATTGATTATTAATGGAAAAGATCTACCCGGTAGCACACACCCTTCCACAGCTGCAAAAGCTGCAATGAAAGCAATCATTCAAAGGCCAGAAGTGATCGAACAATCAACATTCAAAGAATTAATAGAAGATTTCTTTACTGCTTGCGATCCAGATGACATTGTTAATGCAGCACTCGCTTCGGATGAAGGAATGAAATTCATTCTTTCAACACTTGTGCCAAGGATCCTTAAACTACAAGAATCTTTTTCAATATCTATATTACAAAGAATTGCCGCTGATCCGAAAGGGAAGCCAGCAAAACTGGTGGGTGAAGAACTCAAGAAACAAAATGGAGTCAACTGTTTTCTCTAAAGTCAATTGTTTTATTCCTTGTATATGTTCTCTAAATCGCTTGTTTTGTTATGAGTCGTGTTTTTTGCAAAAGGATATAATTTTCAAATGATGATAGAAAACATATACCAACAAATCAAACATGTTCCACTCGAAAATGTTCTCAAAACATTTATGATTCAAGATGTACCCTCATCTTGAATCACCTTCTCCTAAATCATACATACAGACCAGAGCACAGAACTCCTTGCCAATGGTTGGCATTCAAAGCTTTGAAGAAAATCAATTATTGACCCTTTTCACAACAATGTTCGATAATCCAGAAAATCTTCAAACATTAATTAGTTATTACCATAAATTCACTAACTCTCCTTCTCTTGTCGAACAACTTGTTCAGCATACTATCGAATCCGACAATCTATCATTTGACGTTCAAAAACAAATTTATATTTTATATAAAATCATCGACAATCAAGAATTTGGTTTCTTTTTATTTCAACATGGAATTCATGAACAAATAGCAGACTTATTCCCACGCTTTTCCACCATTCTTCTTTTTCGTTTTATGGTTCGAAGCACAAAAGAAGCAGCTTCTTTTGTTCTACAAAACACAAACTTTTTAGAAATATTCCAAAACTCACAAATGTTTCTCCAAAGCAACGCTTATTTAGTTATATTTCTTGACCTTCTTTCATCCTTTGCGGATTACTTCGATCTCTACTCAGAATTATTTCCGATTTTTCCTTTTTATATTCAAGGAATGTTTTCAACAACATCAATTTCTCTTCTTGACATTTACATTGAAAGATTCAGTAAATTTTGTTACTCATTTCAAATTCCAAAGCTTTTCATTCTTCATCATCTCTTCACACCTTTCTTGCACATAGTGAGAGACAGTCAGAATCCACACTTAATTTCTGATTTATTCTACCTCTTTCAAATTATTTTTACTGACACTCCTTATAACATATTGATTGAAAACGGTAAAAGAGTGCACTCGTCTAGCAAAATGATGTCTATTTTGCCAGCAGATCTCAAAAATGATATAATCGAAACAATCTTGTTTTTCATCAATCCTGAATGTGATATTATTCTTGTTGAGTATGCTCTAAAAGCATTGAATCCATTTATCACCCAGGAGACAATGAAGCTAATGATTGACAATGAGATATATCAAAAAATAACGAATATCCTTCAAACAGAGGTGGCTTTTTCTGCAAAAGCAGCAGCACTTCTCTGCATTTTCTCATTCTTTATCTTTTCTGATAATGAATTCTCACTTTTGATCATTGAAAATAATTTTATGAATTATATTGAACAAAACTGCTTAGAGCTCCTCTCTGTGTGTGGTGGAAGCATAATCAACTCCATTTTAAGATACTTGTACCTCAAAGAAAATGTCAATAACGAACTTGATGTTGATATTATTTTTGGAAGTTCAAATATTCGCGAATTTCTCGACATTCTTTGTAATACAGACGAGGAAGATTTAGTAGATGAAAATGGGGACTCACTATCAGATCTTGCCAATAGTATTTTACAAAGAGAGCAAGATTACGAATAAACGTTTGTTGTTAAGTTTGGCTCTTATTTTTTATTTGTAGTAGTAAATAAATTTATACGCTAAGGAATTCTATCATATTATGAACATTATTTAAAAGTGGTGTTTTCAAATATACTTAGAAGATTTAAATAAATACCATCCTAATAAATTCTTTTTAAATGGTGTTCCCAA
>CAYSWW010000257.1:0-2115 GCA_964434915.1 uncultured Coprobacillus sp. | reverse complement strand
AGTATTTCAATTTTTTAGTGTTTCAGACAGGCAATTTGTTTGACTAATTTCTCGATAAAAATTTAAACAAAGTATGGAAAAAACAGTGAAATTCAAAAGCACAGCTCGGCTAGTATGATATATATAGGAAACAGCCAGTTGTACATAATTCACAAAATCGACTTCTGATATCTTTGCCAAAGTATTATCGACATACGATAAAAACTTGATAATCGTAACGCTATTATAGAGCAAGATAGTTTTCTATGATTTTTATTACAATTCGTTAAGTTTTAAATTTCATAACGAATTTTCTGATTTCTCAAGTTTGATTCCAAGAAACAACATTTTCAAGTTTCACAGACGATGTATAATCGATATTTTCAGTTCCTTTTCCGTTTTCCAAAGAATGAAAGTTTCAAAAAAATTACAGATATCGTCTACATTGATTATTTGAATCTGACTTAAAAATATCGATTATACATCGTCTGTGAAACTTGAAAATGTTGTTTCTTGGAATCAAACTTGAGAAATCAGAAAATTCGTTATGAAATTTAAAACTTAACGAATTGTAATAAAAATCATAGAAAACTATCTTGCTCTATAATAGCGTTACGATTATCAAGTTTTTATCGTATGTCGATAATACTTTGGCAAAGATATCAGAAGTCGATTTTGTGAATTATGTACAACTGGCTGTTTCCTATATATATCATACTAGCCGAGCTGTGCTTTTGAATTTCACTGTTTTTTCCATACTTTGTTTAAATTTTTATCGAGAAATGAGTCCAAATTTAACAAGCAATTTCTCGTATTCAATTTTTGTGGAGACACAAAAATTGAATTGAAGAAACAAAAGCGAAACATTTGATTTTTTTTTAAGGACCAGGGCATGATTCAGCCTAGCAAACGAAAGAATTAATCTCGCAAGACCAGCTAGATTGCAGTTTGGACGAAAAAAAATCGTTGTTCGAAGAATGCGAGCTTCATTTGCATCAATTCTGTCTGGCCTTCCTGATGCTTCTTTAGCCATTATTTTTTATATATTAGATATCAGGCCAAGCAGTAAATATATTTTCAACATGATAATACACTCAATAACCTATGCAAATTATCGAAATGCCATTAGAAAGCTTATTAAGGATGGAAACGCAAAAATTCAAACAATCATTTAAACATGCAACTAGATTGTTAGACTTCCAGCAGATATAAATCACAAATTTAACAATTTTATACATCATTCCAGTTAAATCAAAAACAAGTTCAATTTTTCCTGAAGAGGATTAGAAGTGCATTTAAAGTTATATCTTGGTGAAATTTTGTTAAGATTTAAAACCATTGCAGAAAAAAAATCCTCTTTTAGATTCATGTAAACAATCGTTATCTTGGAAACCATCCAAATTATTTGGACAAAGCAACTATTAAGCCATTGAAGAATGTTAAGAATCCAATGGAAGTTGAGTGTGCGCAGGAAATGGCACATTTTTAGCTGCCAAGTATAAATGAATTTATTTGTGGTCAAACAACAAATTACAACGAAGTATTTCATTCATTCAAAGCCAGGTTCTTCAACAACTTTGATGGTTCTTTAGTTGCTGGAATTTGCGCTAATATTTGCAAATTTAACAAATGACACAATGAATCGTTAACGTCCCGAAAAGGTTCATATGAATTGACTTTCAGCATAAGAAATAGCTAAACTTATAGGATTACTGAAAAGAACTGAAACGAAAGGGAAAAAAATTGTTCAAATTATTCAAATACTGACAAAGAAAAAAGGAGGAAACGAAAACGAGAAGAAGAAAACATACTTCGGTCCAATGAGAATATGTTACAGCATAAGTGAAGCTTGTTTCCTGGATCCGAATTTAGAAAATTTATTATTGTGAATAAAATACATAATTGTCATTTTTATTACACTGATAAAATGGTTGCTGTTGATCGTAATTATGAGATTGCGGTGAATTGAATCTGTAGACGTAATTTTATATCTGGGAAATAAATTTTAAAGAATAATAGCATGATGAGTAAAAAACACAAAAGAATATTTTGTTGATTTTTGGAACCTTTGGGAAATTTACAAAAAAAAGTATGTTGGATTTCGTTAAGTTTTGGCGTTTTGTCGAAATTTAAAAA
>CAYSWW010000256.1:0-2123 GCA_964434915.1 uncultured Coprobacillus sp. | reverse complement strand
GCGTTGAATTACTACATAGAATCGCCCATGGAATTCTAGTTATGAAAAAATTTCACTTTTTCATAACTTATTTGACACTACCGTGCTATTCTAACATTCAATGATAAAAAAATATCCTTTTTTTCATAAATTAAAAAGAATATTCTATCGCTCTAAAAGATAACGCCATTTCTTTTTGAAGAAACGGTATGCCAAAAGAAGACATCTTGCTACATTATCCAATACCATCATAATCCAAACAAATTGCAATCCCAAATGCAACCAAGTAATGATAATCCAAGTACCTAATACTCTAATACCCCACATTGTTAATAATGCATAAAGGAAAGGTTCTTTCGTTTCTCCCATTCCATTAAACGTTCCTTCCATAATAACCAAAACGCCATAAATAGGTTCAGACACAGAAACAATCCTTAAAACACTTGCTCCCAAAGCGACAACCTCAAGATCAGGAGTAAAAATTGCCATTAAATTATCAGCAAAAACAAATAATAAGAAGCCTGCAATCAACATTAAAGAGAAAGTCATACCACAAATCGTATAAGTCGTTTGTTCAACCTTCTTTTGATGCTTTTCACCAACTGCATTTCCGACCAAGGTTGCAGCTGCTGATTGAAAACCATAACCCGGGATATAAAAAGCCTGTTCTGCCTGAATTGCAATCGTGTGAGCAGCAAAAGAGATAACACCTAATTGAGCAATCAAAGAAGAAAAAGTAACATGTCCCAAGCAAATAACACTTCGCTCCATGACAACTGGTACACTAATATGTAAACATTCTTTTAATTCTTTTTTATAGATATGAAAACCTGTATGTTTAAAATCAAAAATAGAATTATGATAATAACGAATAAACATTAAAATACCGCCAACCACATAAGAAATAGCTGTCGCAATGGCTGCTCCTTTAACACCTAATCCAGCACAAGGAATCGTTATTCCCCATTTTGTATGTGTAGGATAAATCAGAAAATAATTGAAAACAATATTGATTAAATTGATATAAAGATTAATCATCATAGGTGTTTTCATATCCCGAACACCTCTTAATGCAGATGATAAGATCAAAATAGCCGTTCTAAATAATAAAGGAATCGAAACAATCAAAAAGTAAGCAAAAGCATCATTTCGAATTTCAGGATCACCATTCAACCAAATTGGTAAAAATGGTGAAATACTTACACAAACAATTGTTAAAACAAGTCCAACAACAATAGTAATAAACAATGCTTGCTGCCCTGCACGCTGTAATTTTGCTGTATCATGTGCTCCGTCAGCCTGCGCACAAACCGATAGCACTCCAACACCAAAAGCTATCGCAAGACTCGAAACCAGCCAACCAACCGTACCAGTTAATCCAACTGCTGCTGAAGCGGTAGCACCTAAAGCCCCAACCATAGCCGTATCTACGTATGTCACAACTACATTCAATGCCTCTTGAACAATCGCCGGCCAAGCTAATCGACATATAGTTTTCATCTGTTTAATCTGCATTTTTTAACCTCCTTCATTGTATTTTATATATAGACACTAACACTGTCACCTTCGACATAAAAATGCCCATATCCTTTTTCATCAATATCTGTTTATTTTGAGCAATGAACTAAATCATCACAAAAAAACACCTGTATATTTTCCACCAATATATATCCTTATAATCAGCTGTATAATTGGTCATAACACACACTAAGGCATATTATTTTGATAATCTCTTTGTTCATCGGACTATTTCAAATAATCGTAGTTTTAAAGTCACTACAAAATAACTTGTGGTGACTTTTATTTGCTATTTACAGATTATGGGGTTAAGATATTGATAAGATATTCATACATGATCATAATTAGATAGTCATTTATTAATCATATAAGTAATTGATCACGATCATATGAAATCATATTGATATGATAATTACTGTTGAATTAAATTTAGTTGATAAGATTAAATGATATAAAGGAGAAAAAAGGATAAAAATCTACTCTTTTATTAGAAGATTTCTACCACCAAACTATACATCTATGATAATACTAAAGTTTAAAGATAATTGCAATAAAATTATCAAATAATTCGCTACAACTCTTTTATCTGTTCACTGTCAAATCTGTGATAATAATAACTGGTATTT
>CAYSWW010000255.1:0-2168 GCA_964434915.1 uncultured Coprobacillus sp. | reverse complement strand
GCAACAAAACCTTTCTTTTCCCATTCTTTGGCAATAGTTATAATCGCATTTTGTAATTTTTCACTATTATGAGAACAATTGTCCATTGATACAATAGCGTTTGGGGTTTTTTGACTTGAAAGCTTTCATATAGAATAGTCATT
This sequence comes from uncultured Coprobacillus sp., assembly GCA_964434915.1. GTDB lineage: Bacteria > Bacillota_I > Bacilli_A > Erysipelotrichales > Coprobacillaceae > CAYSWW01. Next base: position 2,025 of record CAYSWW010000255.1, on the reverse strand, counting down.
TAGCTTAAATAGATCGTAAAAATGTCTGTTTCCATCTTTGAGAACATAACCTTTTTTTGTAATAGTTAAAGAAACCATTTAATAAATTGTTTTTAACAAAAATTTCTTTTAATCTATCTAAATGTTCACAGGTAACTGATTCTGCTAAAAAACTAATAACTCCTTTATCTGATTGAGAACCATCAACTTTTAAAGTAACACTAAGAACGTGGTTATCAAATGGATGATAGATTTGATGATCAATATCTTAATCAAAGGTTTCAATACAACTTATTTCCTTATCTAATTCTTCTATTCCAATTAACAAATCAGCTAAGTTTCCCATAAAAATACGGAAAATATATTTTCAACATCAAAATGAACTCATGCTAGATTTCTTTTGTTTGATAGACTATTTTTTTGTATCATAATATGGAAGATGACAATTGTGTTTTTTCCAAATTTCTTTATCCTTCAATTCCTCGATTGTTAGTTTCATATTTATTCTCTTTTCTCGCTTTTATCAATAGCTTCCCAGAGTCCTTGTAAATACATAGCTCCTAAAGCACGGTCATATAAACCGTATCCAGGCATAGCTACTTCGTTCCAGATCATTCTGCCATGATCAGGACGAATTATTCCATCAAAACCAGTGTCATACAATGTCTTCATTATTTTATACATATCCATTGAACCATCAGAAGATAAATGAGCAGCTTCTTCAAAATCTCTATTGCTATTATATTTTAAATTTCTTATATGAGCAAAAGGAATACGTCCTTTTGCAATACGGATAATTTCACAAATATCATTATCTAGATTTGAACCAAGTGAACCCGTACATAAAGTGAGACTGTTATATGGTTTGTCAACAGCTTTCAATAATCTTTCAATAGTTTCTTTATTTCTTACAATTCGTGGCAAACCGAAAATAGGCCATGCAGGATCATCAGGATGAATAGACATATAGATCTGATACTTTTCACAGACATTGCCTATTGCTTCAAGAAAATAAACCAAATTATCAAATAATTTTTCACTGTTAATATCTTTATAAGCTTCAAATAGTTGTTTTAGTTGTTCTAATCTTTCTGGTTCCCAACCTGGCATAACAAAACCTTGAGACATTTTTTCAATAGATTCTCTCATATGTTCAGGATCTATTTGGTCAATAACATCTTGATTATATGCAAGTACTGTTGAACCATCAGGACGCTTTCGTGCAAGATCTGAACGTGTCCAATCAAAAACAGGCATAAAATTATAGCAAACCATATGAATATCGGATTTTCCTAAATTTTCCAATGTTTTGATATAATTAGCAATATGTTGATCCCTTTTTGCTGTTCCAATCTTAATATCATCCGAAATATTGACCGATTCAATTCCCATGATTTTTAATTCTGCGTCTTCAATTTCCTTTTTTAAAGACAATATTTCATTTTCTTCCCAAATCTCCCCAGGCAATTTGTTCATAAGAGTTGTAATAACTCCTTTCACACCAGGGATTTGACGAATTTGTTCTAGCGAAACGGTGTCATATCCTGAACCATACCAACGTAATGTCATCTCCATATTTTTTCCTCCATTATAATTATATTTGGTAGTGTCAAAAATAGTTAGTTTATTTAATACATAAATTAACTATAAACCCCATTCTACTTTGGTTTTTATATCTTTTGATTAATTCCCCCATGGAATTAATCTATAAACTTAACCATTTTATATACAAAAAAGGTAATAACCTGTCTATAATGAAGTTATCAACACCACAATAATAAGAGGTTATTACCGCGGTTAAGATTATATCATCAATTATTTGTTTTTTAAATATTATTCGTAAATTTCTTTTTAAATTTGAATGCTTTCTTTTGAACTTCCTTCCTAACGATCCTAATCCCTCTGTCACTAGTGATGCTTACAGAAGATTCAAGATTAATCCACTTAAAGGAACTATCTGTTTTTTTTGACTCGATCTTATCATTGTGTCGATGAAACATATGTCAAGATTCTAGGTAAAAAAGCCTACGTCTTCTTCATGTGTGA
>CAYSWW010000254.1:0-2182 GCA_964434915.1 uncultured Coprobacillus sp. | reverse complement strand
GCGTTTTATCTGATGAGACTTTTTGGATTTAAATCCTTAACTTAATGACATTGACTAAAAAATTCCTATATTTTTGTATATTTTTTCCAATTATGTTTATACTCCATTTGTGAGGTGAACAAAATGAAAAAAATGATAGTAGTTGCTATATTGATAGGCATGTTATCTGGAAGCGTTTATGCAAAGAGCCAAGAACCACAATTTGAAATTGTTGCAAATTCTAATCAAGAAAATGACATAAAAAAGATGTATGAAATAAAAGAACAATTATTAGAAGATTATAAAATATGGGTTAAAGGTGTTTATGATAAAGATCAAGTATTAGCTGACCATACAAGTGATTATAATGCAACTTATAAACAAGGAGTTTATAGGATAGTTTTAGGAGATGGTAAGGGAAAGAGCTTAACAGGAGAACTTAAGACGAATTATTGTGAATCGACAAAAGATATTGAAACAAAATCATTCTTATTTGGATGGTTGTTTTAAAAATCATATTATAAAAATAACCAATAGGTTATTTTTTTGGATAAATCAAAATTTACACATGAAACAACTTAAAAAGAACGCAGAAAAGTGATAGAATTTTTATAAAGAAGATAAATTCTTCATAAAACACATAGTGGAAAGGAAAGTGACTTATGAAAGTAGAAGTGAAAAATTATACATATGAAACAATGCCAGATTATAGTGATGAAGTTACTGGAGCAAAAGAAATCAAAATGACAGGTGAAGAGATTGAAATTGATTATCTACCTAATGTTGTTTATGATCACAAAGATGGAATTGATTTACATTTACAAATTTTAAAACCAAAAATTTTTAATCAACCAAATAAAAAATATCCTGCAGTTGTTTTTGTTCAAGGTTCTGCATGGAAAAAACAAAATATCTATCAAAATGTTGTCAATTTAGGATTTTTAGCTAAAAAAGGGTATGTTTGTGCAATTATCGAATATCGTCATAGTGGAATTGCCCATTTTCCAGCTCAAATTATTGATGGTAAAAATGCTATTCGTTATTTAAAAGCGCATCACCAAGAATATGGCTTAGATCCTAAAAAGATGATTATTATGGGTGCATCATCAGGGGGTCATACAAGTGCAATGATTGGTATGACAGCTAAAACTGATCAATTTGATCAACCAATTAATCAAGAAAATTGTCATGTGTTAGGAATTATTGATTTATTTGGTGCAGTTGATGTCACTTTAGATGATGGTTACCCGACTACACTTAATCATCAATTACCTGATAGTCCTGAAGGAATGTTGATGGGCTATAATATTCGTGAAAATAAAGAAAAAGCACAAGTAGCTGTGGTAAAGAACTATGTTAATTTAGATTTTCCACCAATATTAATTTTACACGGAACGAAGGATAGAACTGTTTTTTGTCAACAAAGTGTTGATCTTTATCAAGCTTTGGTTGAAGCTGATAAAGATGTTACGTTATATTTGGTTCGTGGTAGTGATCATGGTGGAGCTGCTTTTTGGAGTGATGAAGCTATCGATTTATATGATACATTTATTAATAAATGTATCAATCAATGAAAATAAATATGAGAGGATTTAAAAAATGAATCTAGTCAAAGGAGATAGTGTTGCAATTGTTGTTAATTCAAATGGATTAAACAAATCCAAAGAGCAAGAAGTTAATCAACTTATAGATTTATTAAATAATATGGGACTTCAAGTCAAATGTAGTCCATATCTTTATAATAGAAAAGAGAATATCTTTAGTGGAAATGATATAGAAAAAGCAGAAGTTTTAATGAATTTTTATAAAGATAATGACATTAAAGCTATTTTTGATATATCTGGTGGAGATTTGGCTAATGGTGTCATTGATTTGTTAGATTATCAAGTTATTAAAGAAAATAATAAACCATTATTTGGATATAGTGATTTAACTTGTCTATTAAATGCTTTATATGCACAAACACAACAAGTTAATGTACTCTATCAAATTAGTCATCTTGTTCATGATAAAGCAATATTTCAACAACAAAATTTTTTATCAATCTTTGTTTAAAAATCAATCTGTTTTATATGATTTTTCATATCATTTTATTAGAGGAACGCATATGTCGGGAATTGTTGTTGGAGAAAATATTCGTTGTTTTTTTAAACTTGCAGGAACGAAATACTGTCCAAATATGAAAGATAAAATTCTTTTTTTA
>CAYSWW010000253.1:0-2185 GCA_964434915.1 uncultured Coprobacillus sp. | reverse complement strand
TACAAACATACGAATCAATTTATCTTTTAAAGATGTATAAGGATAATATCTTAAAGGTAAATCAATCCAAATTGCTTTTTTAACAATACTTCTTGTGTGAGAGAAAGTATCAAAACTCTTTCTACCATGATATGCGCCCATTCCACTTTGACCAACACCACCAAAACCTAGTTCACTTGTAGCAAGATGAATAATTGTATCATTAATACATCCACCACCAAAACTACAAGATTTTAATAATAATTTTTGAATTGACGAATCATTAGAAAAAATATAAAAGGCTAATGGTTTTTCGCGTGAATTAACAAACTGTATCGCTTCTTGAATATCTTGATATGTGAGAATTGGTAAAATTGGACCAAATATCTCTTCTTGCATCAATGGATTATCAGCATGAACATTGTCAACTAATGTCGGTTCAATCTTAAGGGTTTCAGGATCACCTTGACCGCCAATGATAATATCTTGATTTTCTAATAAATGAGTTAATCTATCAAAATGTTTTTGATTAATTATTTTGACAAGATGTTCATGTTGAAGATAATTTTCACCAAAAAATTCATGAATGACTTCTTTCATGTAAACAATAAAAGGTTCTTTTAAATCCTCACGTATTAATAAATAGTCTGGCGCAACACATGTTTGGCCGGCATTTAAAAATTTTCCAAAGGCAATTCTCTTGGCTGCTAAACGAAGAATTTTTTCATCATCAACAATACAAGGGCTTTTTCCACCTAGTTCTAAAGTCACAGGTGTTAAATAACAACTGGCTTTTTCCATGACTAATTTTCCAACATTCACACTTCCGGTAAAGAAAATATAATCAAAACGTTGTTCTAAAAGGGCCGTATTTTCTGTGCGTCCCCCTTCTACTACCGCAAAATATTCTAAAGGACATGTTTCATCAATCATCTTCTTCATAACATGTGAAACATGAGGTGCATAAGCACTTGGTTTTAAGATGACTGTATTTCCTGCGGCAATTGCACCAATTGCCGGTTCAATTGATAACATAAAAGGATAGTTCCATGGACTCATTACAAGGACAACACCATAAGGTTCATAAGTTTCATAGCTAACACCATAGAATTGAGCTAAAGGAGTATGAACTCTTTTAGGTTTTATCCATTTTTTTATATGTTTAAGTTGATAATTGATTTCACTTAAAACAAGACCAATTTCACACATATAGGCTTCGGTTGCATCTTTGTTTAAATCTTTTTTTAGAGCTTCCATAATTTGATCTTGGTTTTGGATGATCCAATTCTTTATACTTTTAATTGTTTTTATTCTTAACTGAACATCTTTTGTTTTTTGTGTCATAAAAAATGATCTTTGACAAGAAACTAATTCATTAATATCCATAATGACCCTCCAATATATCTATAATATCTTGATACTGTACATAATAGCAATTAACAATTAAAGCTCCATCATTAAAAGCTTTATCTGCAATTTCATGAATAGAATTTTCTAGATGATCTATGCTATTTAAAGATGTTGGTAATTTAACTTCTTCATGCAAAGTTTTTAATATATTTGCAATAACATTAATAGCTGCTTCACTTAATTGATCATCAGCAGTTTGAGCATAACGTTTCTTTTCATTTAAATATAATAAGAAATCATCATAAAGATGAGCTTTTTTACTAAGATTATAACGCATACAAGGAACCAATAACATACTCATTGCATCACCATGAGGAATATGACAAACGGCTCCTAAAGCATGTCCAATTGCATGAACAACACCTACCATTGAATTAGAAAAAGCACTGCCAGCAAGATAAGAAGCTAAAGCAATTTGACTTCTTATATCTTCATCTTGAGGTTTTTCAATTACTTTAAAAATATTTTGAGAAATAAGGTTCATAGCTGTCATAGCATAAGCATCGCTTAATGGATTCTTTCCTAAACAAGTATAAGCTTCAATTGCATGAGTTAAAGCATCTATTGCTGTTGATGCAGTTGTTTTTAAAGGAAGATGACGTGTCATATATGGATCCAAGAAAGCAACATCGCTTTGAATATGTTGAGAAATGATTTCAAGCTTCACTTCTTTTTCTGGATGACTAATAACAGCAACACAAGTTGCTTCACTTCCAGTACCACTAGTTGTTGGAATAGAAAAGAAAGGAATATCTTGCCCTTTTGGTAAATCTTCAAAGCCCATAATCTCTTCAAT
>CAYSWW010000252.1:0-2193 GCA_964434915.1 uncultured Coprobacillus sp. | reverse complement strand
AACTAAAATATTAGGTAATGTAGATTATAAAACTACATTACCTTTTGTGCGACAGGAAGTTGCTTATATGTCATATTTTTTACAGGAATATGGCATTTTCTATTTATAAACGATTATTCAAGATAGTTAGCTATTAACTTGGAATATGTCGTAGAAGATAGAAATCCTAGCAGCAGAATTGCATAGTTAATAAATGAAAGTTAAATAATATGATAATAATGAAATCAGGTCTATTATATTTTTTTGTAGAAGTGAGATAAAAATAAAGATGATTAATCAATAAGGAAATGCTATAATGAAAAGGAAAGGGTGATAAGCATGGGAATCTATTTAAATCCAACCAATCAAAATTTTTATGAAGCAGTCAATAAGGAGATATATGTTGATAAGTCATTACTTATTCAACATATTGAATATTTAAGAAATAAGGTCAATAAATATATTTGTGTATCAAGACCTAGACGTTTTGGGAAAAGTACAGATGCTAATATGCTAGTTGCTTATTATTCTAAAGGTTGTGATTCTCACGATATTTTTGACTCATTAAAAATCAGTCAAACTGATCATTATTTAAAACATCTTAATCAGCATCATGTCATTCATATCAATATGCAGGATTTTTTAAGCAAGACTCATGATATCAATAAAATGATCTTACTTCTAGCTAAACTGATATTTAGAGAAATCAAGAAAACTTTTTGTGATGTAGATTATATTGATTCATCTAATCTTGTTCAAATCATGGAAGATGTTTATGTTGAAGCAAGTACAAGATTTATTTTTATCATAGATGAATGGGATTGCATCTTTAGAGAGTACAAGCAGGATAAAGAAGCACAGAAACAATATCTTGATTTTTTAAGAAATCTACTGAAAGATAAGCCATATGTAGAACTAGCTTATATGACAGGTATACTGCCTATTAAAAAATATGGAACACACAGTGCTTTAAATATGTTTAAGGAAATATCTATGTTAAATGCAACACCGTTAGAATCTTTCATGGGATTTACTGAACAGGAAGTTTATGATTTATGCCTAAAATATAATATGGATTATAACGAGATAAAGCAATGGTATGATGGATATTGCATGTCCAATGATATTTCTGTCTACAATCATAGTTCTGTTGTTTATGCTCTTATGGATAGAAAGTATGAAAACTATTGGACATCTACTGAAACCTATGAAGCTTTGCAGGTTTATATAGATATGAACTTTGATGACTTGAAGGATAATATCGTTCAATTATTGTCAGGGGAGAGTATAGATGTTAATACAAGTAAGTTCCAAAATGATATGACAACATTCAAGTCAAAGGACGATGTATTAACACTTTTGATACATCTTGGTTATTTAGGATATAACAGTTCAGATCATACATGTTATATTCCTAACAAGGAAGTATCAACAAGTTTTATTGATTCCATAGAAGATTCAAACTGGAATGAAACGACAAAGGCATTATTAAACAGTCGTGAACTTTTAGAAGCAACATGGAGAAAAGATGAAGAAGCAGTTGCAAGATATATCGAAGAAGCACATCTGAATACATCAATATTAACTTACAATGATGAAAATGCATTGTCATATACACTCGCTTTAGCATATATCTATGCCAGAAATCATTACACAATGATAAGAGAAATGCCAACAGGAGAAGGGTTTGCAGATGTTGTTTTAATTCCATATCGAGATAAACCAGCTATGATTATAGAGTTGAAATGGAATCAAGAAGTCAAGACAGCAATAGATCAGATCAAAGAGAAAAAATATCCAAAAGGATTAGAAAAGTATAAAGATAACTTACTAATTGTAGGCATCAGTTATGATAAGAAAACAAAGAAGCATACATGTCATATAGAGGAAATAGGAAAGGAACACTCGAAATAAGTGCTCCTTTTTTTTCAATGTCATGAAGTGAAAGAGTATTATAAGATTTTAAGGATTAAGTTAAGATACTGATTCAATTGAGAGTTGGTATCTTTTCGATTATGTCGAAATAATTAAAGTATATGCCTTTTTTAGATACACTTTAAATGAACTTATCATTTAGCTTGAAAAATTTGTTGTTATTCTCAATTAATGTTCTATTATTAAACGCTTTAATTGATTTTGGTTTGATATAGTATTCATAAGATCTTTCTGGTCGTTTAGGGATCAGAAATTTTTTTATTCTTGAGATAAGATTCT
>CAYSWW010000251.1:0-2211 GCA_964434915.1 uncultured Coprobacillus sp. | reverse complement strand
ATAGTTTTAACATAATGTTATTGTTATCCTATTTTCAAACAATTAGGGCTATCGGAATGCTTCCAAATGTGTTAAACGAAATTTTGTTGAAAAGCAAGGTGGAATTTAATTATTAGGGATACTAATTGATATGAGTTATGAGCAAAAATCTTACTACAGATATTGAAGGTATTATCAGAGAATTAAATCTTTCTGAAGAGGATGTGTTATATCCTTTTTATGAGACTGTGGTCAATTCTATTCATGCTATTGATGAACAAGGAAATTATTCTGACGGGAAAATAAGTGTCTATATAGAACGAGATAAAAGCGAACAATCTTTATTTGATGAATATAGTCAGTATCCGATAGCGTCAATACGCATTGTAGATAATGGTATTGGATTCACTCCCTCTAACTATGAAAGCTTTGGAAAAGCTCATTCTACTAAAAAAGTCCATTTAGGAGGAAAGGGATTAGGTAGATTTGCTATCTTATCTGTATTCAATACAATAGAAATAAGAAGTATAACTAGTGGTAATCCTAATAATTCAATATCTTTCAGATTATCACGTAAAGATGGATTGTCAGACCCGATTCAAACCACTACTAATAATAAAGTTCAAACGGAAATCAAGATGTCTAATTTGAATTCAGATTTCAAATTAGCTACAGCAAAATACTCTCAAGAAGATATAGCAGATAGCATATTGGCCCATTGTCTTTTATATTATCTCAATAATAGTGCGCCTCATATCGAAATAATAGAAGATGAACTAGTTATTAATCTGTCAAATCAATTCTCTCCGACAGATTTTATCAAACATAAATACACAGAGAAATTAGGAGAATATGATTTTACACTATATATTGTGAGAAATGATAAGATTAAAGCTCATGAATATTGTTTGTGTGGTCACAATAGAAAAGTAAAAGGGAAAAAAGTAGAGACGATATTGCCAATTTTTAGTTCAAAGATAGAAGAAGATCAGCAGCCTTATTTCATTCAAATATATGTGGTATCAACATATTTGGATGGTATTGTCAATATGTCACGAAATGAATTTAGATTTCCTAAATCCTCAAACACAACAGAAGAAAGCCCTAAGATAGATTACCTCGATAATTATAAAACAATAACTGAAGGTGATATAGAAAAAATAGTTATTAATGCAGTATCAGATAAATATAAAGATGTTATAGACATACGAAAAGAAGAAGTAAAGAAAAAGGTCGAAGTTTTTTTGTCGAGTGATGAAGGATTAGAGTATCGCCATCTTAATCCAGATGATACATTTTATTCATCAATTCCAGATGATGTAGATGTAGAGAAGCTGGACGATATTTTTCATACTTACCAATATAAACGGAGTAAAGAAGCCCGCAAGAAACGCGATAAGTTATTTTCTAGGGACTATAGTAATAAAAAAGACTATCAAAGTTTGTTGAAAGAGGTTGTTGATATCACAACTAGTGAAGGTAATAGTCGATTAGCCCAATATGTTGCTCACAGAAAGACCATTATTTCATTATTAGAAAAATATCTTGAATGGAGTGACGATAATAATAATTATGAAGAAGAAGCAACTCTGCATAATCTCATTTACACTATGGGAGGAAATCAAGATACCATCGCCTATGATAAGCACAATTTGTGGCTATTAGATGACAGATTGACATTTCATCGATATATTTATTCAGACAAACAAATAAAATCGCATAGACCCGTAGAAGGAACTTCTTCTTGTAAGAAAGAAACAGATATAGCTATCTATGACAAATCATTTTATTATGGAGAAAAGAATGACTATGAAGAAATTAATTCAGTCGTAATCTTTGAATTCAAACGTCCAGATAGAGTTGTTACTTATGAGGATTTTAGTAAACAAATGAGAGAGCAAATTTTGGGCATTCGAGAAAGTAAACTGACTGATGATAATCAAAAGCATATTCAAACTTCTGCCAAAACACCCATTTTCTTTTATTATGTTTGCGATGTAAATACTTATGCAATACTAAAACAAAGTGCAGAAATGGAGGGATTTAACGAAACTCCGTATAAAAGTTTAATTAGATTATCTAATACTAACGTGTATCAAGAAATTATTACATATCAAACTTTGATTGTGAATGCGAAACGGAGGAATAAGATATTTTTCAAGAAACTTGGAATCGAATAATATTTTCTATAAACAATGAGGGTGCTAGTACTATAATTTCTGATATCATTGC
>CAYSWW010000250.1:0-2223 GCA_964434915.1 uncultured Coprobacillus sp. | reverse complement strand
GGCAAAGATAGTAAAGTTGCACTAAAATAATGCTATTGGTGAGTACCTTTTTCTAATTCACCCTATAAAATAGATTTCTTTCAAAAAAAGTCCTCTTATTTTATGTTTTATGTCCAATTTTCAGACTATCTTATTCTTTCCTTTAAGAATGTCAGGAAGAAAAATTGGACAGAAGCAAAAAAAGCAAAGCTATATTTAGCATAATTGATATTATAGTTATCACAGGCCAGACAATGCAGAAAATAAGAACGTTTATCCTCTCATAAGACAGATTCATCTTCTTACCCGTATAAAGCAGCCATTGTACACACAAGTTGAAAATATTAGGTTCTAATGCACGAATGTAAAACTTATTCCAAAAGTATGTGAATGCTGTTCTTGAACATACACATAACGGAAGTATAAAGAACAGTTGCAGCCCTTTAAGCAATAATATGAGAACAGTCATTATCATCTTTTATAATTTTAATGCTTCGGATAAGAGTTTACTGCACTCGTCCGTCATCTTTAGAGTTCTGATTTTAATAGATTGCGCCTTAAAAACTATTTCTATTTCATCTTTCTGTTTTTCGTCTAAAGGAGCATCCAAATAGATTTCAATAGTATGTCCCTCCTTAACCATCTCTATTCCTGGCTTGTCCGACCCTGGATTTATCAAATCACCTTTTGTGAATCCGTTCTTTTCAAAGAAGCTGATAACCTTTGATAAGGCAGGCAGATAATCAAGCGGAAATTGATTCCTACCCCCAGCTTCAAGCATTGCACCAAACCATGTTGGGAATTTATATGCAATGAATATCACGGTCAATCCTCCTATTCCCATCAATATGTATCCAATTATTTGTATCATATTCACATTTATAATAGAGTTTAATTATCAGTTCCCTAAAATCTTATTCGGTATGATGTCTAATGTTGTTATTTTCTAATAAGTACCTTTTTTTATTTCACCCTATAAATGGATTTATTTCAAAAAAAAGCCCTCTTATTTTATGTCCAATTTTCAGACTATCTTATTTCTTCTTCTAAGAGAGTCAGGAAGAAAAATCGGACGGCTTATTCCTGATTCAATAAGCCTCATAGATTTCTTCAAATTCAGGAAGGTGTCTGACGCTGTTGATGCAACTGTCTTGTTGTTCTGTCAAGCCTGCATCTTCATAAACACTTTCCAACAATAGAACACACTGAATATATATCCTATTGTCTATATCTTTAGTAAACTCGCACAGTTCCTTGCCTGTCTATATGGCTTCTGAATAGCGGTTTGCACAGTCGTACAAGTCTGTCAAAACCATCATGTTGCATATTTAAAGTGCTAAATATCCATCATAGTCATCAGGTGCATCAGTTATATTATCATCTGTGTTTAATATAACAATACCTACTCCTATAAAATATAATACTAATATTATAAGTCCTATCATTCTAATATATCAATTAAATATAAAAATAAATCACATTAGAAAATCCTAATATTTATCTAATACTTCATCTTCGTATTTACAAATATTTTCATTGAACAATGCTTCAACCCTATCTGAAAAATCTAAACCCTCCATAAATGCGTGTAAACAATCTACGTCTATTTGTGCTTTCATTAGCGGGTCAATGAAAACTTCTCTTTCTTTTCCGTCTTTAAAAAGTAGTATCATTTCTTAGTTCGTATTTATTCAATCTTTAATTATAGAACTTGATAGTATTCTTTCAAATTCAGTAAACCTATCCTACAATCCATTGTCAATTAAAAAAAATGTACAACCTCTTTCATTAGTCGTACACCTAATGTCACTTATAGCACCAGCTACACTTACAATGTCGCGCATGAAGCACATGTCTTTGTCTATTATTTTTTTGCAAATAAAATCCAAGTCTTTTTATTTTCTATTTATGATTGCTGCCAAATTGTAAATCACATTCTTGCTGTAAGTTAAGACATCATGCATTCGCATTTTGTCACCAAAAATAGTAAAAACAGAAACTCTTGCAGCACTGCTATTGCAAAATGTATCTATCATCTCCTGATGAATGCGTTTTAATACATTTAGGCTATTTTGTAAGGTTTCAGCAGGTGCATTTTTGCGCACTTGGTCTTGCGTAATAGTCACTTGATTTTCCAAGTCTTTCAACAGATTGTTAATCTTGTTGATAGACGACATCGCATTAAAAAATCCCATATATGCTAATAATTTAAGTTCTGATATAGATATTCCATTGTATTTCTAA
>CAYSWW010000249.1:0-2239 GCA_964434915.1 uncultured Coprobacillus sp. | reverse complement strand
ATTTGAATAAATTTATCACTTTTGGAACTAAAAAATTTGCGGTTCAACAATATATGGGAACAAATCCATAAGACGAATCAGAAAAAGATTTACATATGGATATGAAGAAAGCCTTTTAACAATGTTTGCATTTTTGGATGAAGAAAAGCTTAAACAAATCATTTCTGAAGGAAGCAATAACAGATAGCCAATATATTAGCTATCTGTTATTAAAATACATTTCATGCGTTTATCCTATTCAATTCTTAATCATTTTGCAATGTTTTAACGCTTTCTAATATGCTTTTAATTTGATGAAAAGCATTCGCAATATTTAAAGCATGATCACCAATACGCTCAAAATCAGTTAATATTTTGGTATATACAACACTATTTTCTGTTGTACATTGCTTATCTTTTAATCTCTGTAATTGATTAATTGAAAACTCATGATGTGTTTTATCAATATTATCTTCAATAACGTCTACTTTATCCACAATATTATTTAAATCCTCATCATTTAAAATCTGTAATTCCTCTAAAATGTGTACACATAATTGATCCATAATTTTCATTTCATCAAGTGCTGCCTGAGAAAAATGTTTATCATCCTCATATATTTTTTCTGCTCGACTTGCAATATTCACTGCATGATCTCCTATTCTCTCTATATCAGCAGAAACTTTAATAAACAATCCTATTGTTTGGGGTGTTGCTCCTAAAGTTTCAGATGAAATAGCAGCTGTCGTATATTCAACAATCTTCGTATTTATATAATTGATATAGTCTTCGCTTTTTAATAGTTTTTCATGCTTGTCTTTTTGATAATGCATCATAAGTTCAAAAGAAACTTTGACATTTTCTAAAGCTACATTTAACATATTTTGCAGTTCGTTAAATAACTGAGTATTAATAATAGACGTTGTTCCAATACGATAATCATTTTGAAAAATGTGAAAATCTAAATACTTTAGTTGCATCTTATCTTCATGCTCAGGTTTTTCTGGTAAGATCAAGAAAGATAAATCAACCAATTTATTACCAACTGGTAATAAGACAATTGTTGTCACAATATTGAAAAGCGTATGAACATTTGCAATCTGAGCCGCTGGATTTGTTGGCGTTAATGATGCCATAAATGCTGCAAATGGTGTTAGCATACTGATAAACACAAAAATAATCGTTCCAATAATATTAAATGATAAATGAATAATCGTTGTTCGTTTCGCATTCCTTCCTGTACCAATCGCTGCTAAAACAGCTGTAATACAAGTTCCAATATTTTGTCCAAATAAAACATAAATAGCTTGTGGTAAAGTAACGACTCCACTCATTGCAAGCGCTTGTAAAATACCAACAGAAGCTGATGAACTTTGAATAATTGCTGTAAAAATAGCACCAACCAAAATACCAATAATTGGATTTTGGAAATTAGACACTAAACTTGCAAATTCAGCTGAATCTCTTAATGGAGCCATTGCTGTTGACATAGTGTCCATTCCCATAAATAAGATTCCTAATCCTGCAATAATCAAACCAATTGCATCTAATTTCTTATTCTTTACAAAAGCAATGAAAACCACTCCAGCAAAAGCAATCAATGGTGCTAAAGCAGTAATATCTAAAGCAATTAGCTGTCCAGTAATCGTTGTTCCAATATTTGCTCCCATAATAACCCAAACAGCATTTTGAAGTGGCATTAATTCAGCATTAACAAATCCAACTACCATAACAGTTGTCGCAGAAGATGATTGAATAATAGCTGTAATTAATGCTCCAACTGCAACACCTAAAAAACGATTCGTTGTCAGTTTCTCTAAAATAGATTTCATTTTATTACCAGCCGCTTGTTCTAATCCGTTTGACATCATTGTCATTCCATACAAGAAAAGAGCTAACCCTCCAAGCAATGAAAATATATTCGATATTTCCATGATTTCCTCCATTTCCGTCCGCCTTCATCAATCGAACACAAACATTTTATTAAAATTATTTCTCTCCAATCGTTTTTGTAGTATCCTATAAAAAAGTGGTATACTACAAAGTACGTGGAGATGAGTAGGTCATTCTACTCTATATAGAATATCCTAAATATTTGTAGGCCGCCGTCAGTTTTTCAAGCACAAACAAGTAGGACTCAGAGCCTGGCCACTTAAGATCGTTTCAATTGTGCTAGTTTTGTTATCGTTACCACCATTGGTATCGCTGACAAGAAATCTTGTGTCACTGAGTATATTCAACAGGATTTCTCTTCATTTTG
>CAYSWW010000248.1:0-2250 GCA_964434915.1 uncultured Coprobacillus sp. | reverse complement strand
TTGAGTACTTTTCTGCCAAATTGAATGCTACTGGCTTTTCGGAAACAGTTTATAATATTGATTTCATGTCACAAATCTTGTTGGTCACCCTCATACCAGTTGTTTTACTGTGTAGATGTTGTTTTCTCCTTGGTGTTGAGTGGGATGGCGAGTTTTGTTGAAAAACATAAACTTTTTGTTCTCCATTTTGCAAATTGATAAACGTTCTCTTTTCTTTTTCAAAATTGAATAGGAGACCAAACTAAAAAAAAAAATATGTTTACTCATCGAATGATAACTATGAATAGTTATCATTTTTTAATGAACCCTGATAATTCATGGCTTTTCACAATACCAGGTATATCTTAGATGTTTATTTTCCAATAGTTTTAGCAATATCAGTCCAAACAGTGATCATCGCTTTCCAGAAAGCATCGTGTCCTCCTTCTTTTAGTTTGAGACAGACTGTTGCGTTGTTTGGCTTCACAGCCTTCGATGGATCCCTTTTCTTAAGCAAAAGGTCGGTGCAGCAGCATCCGTATGTGTATTCGCCTTTTGTTTCAATGTCAACATGACACTGAACACTTTCGAACCACTCTGGAGCAATGACATAAAATGCGGCAACAGGATCATGAAGAGGTGGATCGTTGAAGCCAAAGACTTCGCGATATGTGTCCTTGAAGAACATGAGTAGTTTTTCGATCATTTCGGAGAACATTGGTGAATATTGACTTGTTGCTGATCTGATTTCATTGAGAACTTTTTCTGTAATAAGAACAGTGTGAGTGATATCGAGTGGTGCTGCAAAAACGTACTCAACACCTGAGTTGAGAATGTAGCTTGTTGCCTCTGGATCAATCAAAACATTGAACTCAGCAAAGGGGGTTATGTTTCCAACAATCATAAAGTTTCCTGCCATTGTTGTCATTTTGATCTTGTGTGCGTCTTGCGGATAAGCGAGGAGGTACTGCGCGATGTTCGTCTGCGAGCCAGTTGTGATAATGTTGAATCTTTCGCCGTCTGGTGTTTCTTGAATTAAACGATGCAAATGCTTGAAAAAGTCGGTTGGTTGGAGTTCACTTTCGTCCTTATAACCAAGGATGTCTAGAGCTGGGTTTCTTGGCATTGTTTCATCTATTGGTGTCCAATCAACACCGCCAAGTCCGCTTTCTCCGTGAATTTCTGGACATGCCACAGATTCGCGTGTAAGTGGTCGGGAGTATCCCCTGTAAACTGGGATCACATCAGCACGTTTAATGAGGTTGAGTGTTCTTCTTGCATTAATATAAGTTTTATTGACGGTCTGATTTCCGTGGGTTGTTGAAATATATTGAACGTCGAGTTTTGGATTGTAGACAGCTAACATAATCATAGCTAAATCATCATGTCCGGGGTCACAATCAAGAGCACATTTCATTTTGTGTCAAATGTGATTTCAACATGTCGATGACGATTATTTTCGTATGATAATCTTCTCAATTCCGCTCACATGTCGTAGGTAACAACGTTATATTTTTGTTCAGTCTCTATTGCAAAATATAAGATATAGCTTTCTTTCTAGGGAGATTTGCAACTTCTTAATCGTCTTCATGGCATCGTTCATTGAACGAAATTTGCACATTTAATTTTCTATACTACTTATGCAGATGAATTAAAAGATGTTCATGGTCGATTTCCTGATCGAGACTTTACTGACCAATACATACGTCGTAATATAAAATCAGCGTGCGCCAGTACGCAAATGCGCGCCAGCGCTCGGCTGTTTTTATGAGAAAGCTCACAAAATTCAGCCGTTCAGAAAAAGCCACTCTCAAATATTTTATATTACGACGTACATATACTACAAAAACGAAATTTTAGCAAGAATCTGGTGGTGTGGATTACGAAACAATGATTACGATGACGAAAATCCAACGATACAATGGGCTTTAGATTATCGGGATCCAAAACGTCAACTGGTTTAAGCATATTAGGTATTAAATATATCGAAAATACTCGACAGGTTGAATCCTCCTGAGCTAATCGATTCAGAAGAGGATGGCTTCTGCTAAGAAGAATAAATTACTTATATTAAATACCTCTTTCCCCCCCCCCCAACGTTGAATTCTGAAAAATTGAAAGAGTTTTATTTTTACTATAGACTTAAGACAATTTGAGAGGAACGTTGAATCACTTTGAATGCTATTCAAAAATCCTCTTAAAATTGAATGTGTCTCAAAAGTTGAATTGAATCCTTCGTCGACGTAAAATCACGCGTAGCTGTTGGCGAAG
>CAYSWW010000247.1:0-2259 GCA_964434915.1 uncultured Coprobacillus sp. | reverse complement strand
GTGATTTTTCTAAGTGATTTCACTAACCCTGTGACAAGTGGTCAATCAAATAATTTTTTATCTTATTCTCTTTAACATATTTTAATTCTTTTTCTTCATATAAAGTATTTAACAAGAGTAATGTATCTATTCTTTGGTTAGAAAATTGGAATACATAATAAGATGGATGTCTTTTAAATGGTTTTGGTTCACAAAGGATATTTATTGCTTGATTCAACATCGCAACTCTAAAACACAACAAAAAATCTATATTTTTTAAGGGAAACACTAATTAAAGTTTTCTAATGATTCCTCATATTTAATGATATTTATTACACTATCAGTATTATCGTAAGCTTCAGATAATAACTTGTATAACCCATTACTGAAGTTCTTTATGTAATTTGTAGATTAAATTTGTTGAATTATAGGTGTCATTTGTTTAATTACTTTATTCATAAAATTAACTATTCCTTTTCTTACTTTTTTGAAACTTGTTGATTTATCTCACATAAAGAATTTAATTTTTTCAAATTGTCATTCAATATAATAATCAACTCCTATTTTCTTATATTGAAGATTAATTGAATTGTACGTAAAATTATCATTTGCATATATATAATGAGATATGTTTTTAAGATTAATTTGAATGATTTAGAAGAAGGCAGATATACAAATAAGGTTAACTATTTAATATGACAATATTCAAAAGATAAATTATCCAAAATGAAAGAAATTTATCATATTATACAAGTAAATTCTTATAGTTAGTATAAATATTCTTTGACGGTGGATTCCTTTTAAATAAATCACACACAATATATGAATCAAATTGTAGGTGATGAATAATTAATTTTAAATATACAGCTTATCGACACTGCAAATAATCAAATAGTAAAAATTGCATATAAAACTTTAGATTATAAATGTCATTACTGTAAAGAGTGTGAGTGTTATTTTGATTTTTATAATTCATCTTTTTTACATTTGAAAGGATATAATATTAATATGTCCTCACATGTTACAAAATTAATAGAAGTATCTGATTGTCAAAATAGAAATAATGATATACAGCAATTTTTTGATGAATCTAATAAAGAATCTTTGCTTCATTCATAAGGGTATGAACTTGGCGTAAGTGGAAAGTCTAAAAATATAAGATGGGAAATATTATAAAATATTTAAATTACTTCAGTTCTTTGATAAGTATTTTGGTTTAATGTCTTAATCATTGATTAGTATTTAAATAAATATAAAAATTAAGATATACTCAATGGTTATCAAAGATATAAGTATTAATTATTTGTTTACCATTCATTTTGATGGTGGACAATCATGCATTTAAAGATTCAAAAAATCTGGGAGAAATGATATGGTTTATGGTTTATGGTTAATAATACATTCATTGCCATTGATAAAATCAAATAATTTTATTATGAATGTGTAATTTATACTTGACAAAGGGCACTTCATAACAGAAAATAGGAACAGATTTGGTAAAACCTGGGAAGACAGTGTATCAACAGACGATGCACTGCCTTTTTTGCTGTGAGATAAGCCTTGCAAGCGGTTGCCGAGCCTGCACGGAAAGGGATTTGTTTTTTGGCGTGAAAACAAGTATACAGGCATGGCGGATAGGGTAATCCTCTCCCTGTGTCCGCCAGGAAAGGAGGAAATTTTGGCAGTAACGTATGGCTATATTCGTGTCAGTAGCCGGGACCAGAATGAAGACAGGCAGCTGACTGCCCTAAGAACGTTAGTGGAACCGGAACATATTTATATGGATAAACAGTCTGGGAAGGATTTTAACCGTCCCCAGTATAAAAAACTGGTGCGAAAACTGAAAAAAGATGATCTGCTTTACATCAAGAGCATTGACCGTCTAGGGCGCGACTATGAAGAAATCCAGAACCAATGGCGAGCCCTCACTAAAGAAAAGGGGATTGACATTGTGGTGCTAGACATGTCTCTGCTAGACACACGGCGAGGCAAAGATCTAATGGGAACATTTCTCAGCGACATTGTCTTGCAGGTGCTGTCCTTTGTGGCGGAAAATGAGCGGGCTAACATCCGACAGCGTCAAGCGGAAGGAATTGCCGCCGCAAAGGCTAGAGGCGTTCGCTTCGGCAGGCCGCCGATGGACCTGCCGGAGCATTTTGAAGCAACCGTTCATCTTTGGGAACAGAAAAAAATAAACATCCGGGAAGCCTTGGAACGCAGTGGAATGAGTGAGTCCACCTTTTACCGCAAGGCACGGATGTATAGAACCGACAAAAAATA
>CAYSWW010000246.1:0-2296 GCA_964434915.1 uncultured Coprobacillus sp. | reverse complement strand
GTGGATATAAGAAGCCGATTTCTCTTCATGGTGCTCTTTTGTTTCCTACGATGAATCAAAAGTGTAAAGATTGTCGATGGTTAAATTTAGATTATCTTGAGGAACAAGATTCAGGTTTCTTACATTTACTACAAGAGAAAAATCTTTTATCTAAAAGTAGGAACATGTATTTAAAATATAAAGAAAAGCAATTATTAAAGGACTCAATTTTTGAATGAGTCCTTTGTTTATTATAAAATAGTTAAAGCAAATAATCCCATCAAGAAACAATAAATTGAAAAATGAAAGTAAATAAAAGAAAAAAAGTAGAAAGAATTATATTTATGAATTTTTAAGGAATAATAGGCATATGATAAAATATGAGGGGGTTTGTCAATGTTTTTAGTAAATATGGTTTATGATGATGAAGAATTATTAGAACCCTATGAATGGCAAGAAGATGATTGTTATGAAATATTTTATTATTTGCCATTTTATCGTGTGACAACAGAGGTTTTGCATGATTTTATTTATGCAAGATTATGTACTGAGGATCAAGAGGATGGTCCTTTTATTGTGGGGGATGGACATTATAGTGTAGTTATTCAAATCAAAAACAAATGTATTTATAAAAGAGGAACATTTGAATTAACACAAAGACAGTTGATTAATGAAATAATGCAAACTATTGATTATACACATTTTTCATATCATGTTTTAGAAGAAGCATATGAAAAAGAATTCGGTTTGACAAGATTAGAACGAATGCGAAAAATGTGTATTGAAGAGGTTATTGATGAAATTTTTGTCGTTCATTATGATGTTTTTTTAGAAATATGCCAACAATGTCATATTCGTGAAGAAGAACCTAGCGAAAAATACTTAGCCTTAAAGCACAAAATTGAAAAAGGCTATTCCTCTTTGCATGAATTGTTATATCAAGAACTTATACAAAAAAAATAAAGAGGCTGTAACGAAATAACTTTTTTATAAAGTTATTTCGTTACAGCCTCATGATTAATCATCACTTATTAAGATAATTTGATACAGAAGAGCTGTTTTTCCCGTGCCACTGAAATGATTTTTTTCTTTCGTAGTAACGGAATATATTGTATTTGAATTTTTAAAAACCCCTGTATAACTGCTCATTACAAAGTAATTAAGTAAACTTTTTTTGGTAACAGTTGCGGTTGACTTATAGGAAGTGTCAAATTTACCACCACTATATTTATATGTTAAGGGCATCGTATTACACTTATTATTAAAATAGATGTTTTTTTACCTAATGATGATCTAGCATTATGATTGATTTTAACTTTATAATTATTTTCTACAAAAATAGTTTCAAGGCAAATTTCTTTGAAGGTTTCAATGTCAGTGTTTGTAATTGTCTCTATGTATTTTGAATAATCTTTATCAAAATCTTTATGAATTGGAGATTGTCGAAATTCATCTTTGTCAAGTATATACAAGTTGGTAGAATTGCCAAGCGTCGTGGCAAGAAGCGTGCCATCATAGCGATTGCCAGAAAGATTCTTGTAGCTATCTATTATATACTCAAGGCAGGTGAAGTCTTCAATCCATCTGATGTGGCAGAAGTCGAAACAACGAAAGAACAGCGTATCACTTATATCAAAAACAACTTAAGAAATGTTTCAATCAGCTCAGTCGCACAAGCTTGAGTGATGAAGAAATTCTTGAAATCATCAACAGATAGACTTGCTATCATCTGAATTCTAATCTTTGCGTCAAACACCTTTGATGTATCAAGAATGTTTTTACTCATGATTATCCTTCCAAATTAAGAATAGAGATATAAATACCATAGCACTCAAGAATATAGAATAATTAGAAATCAACGTAAGAATATTATTTATTTGTGTAACAATATCTAAAAAAGGAATGACTTCATGTTGAGAATAGCAAATAATTTTTATGATTGAAAAGAAGATAATATACATAAATGAAAGAATAATAGGAAATCCTATTTTTTTATTTGATTGACCATCAAGCACAGGGTGAAAAATACGATTCAGATAATTCCAAAATTTTGGATAATTTTTCTGAATCTATAGGAAATGATTTTGTTATGTATTTTGAAACCTTTTCCATTATATGTGTACCTGTATATCTATGATTGAAGCGCCATTCCTGTTCATGCAGAAAGAGTGGCAGCGAACTTTTTGTAACACCGTGATATATCCCAACAATATTATTCTTGATATTTCCTGCAATGATATTTAGCCATTTGAGTCTGTGATTTGCTTCATTGTACACTATTTTCTCAGATTTTAATGTCAATTCCTTTGACAAATCA
>CAYSWW010000245.1:0-2313 GCA_964434915.1 uncultured Coprobacillus sp. | reverse complement strand
TTATGCTTCTCGGCTTATTATTTCAATGCTAACTGAATATTACCATAGAAGCCGAGAAACATAACTGAATATTACAAATATTATCTGTTTGTATGTCTCTTTCTTCTAAAATAAACATTAAGTTCATAGCACACACACACAGTGTGTCTAATATGAGCAAATTAACTAGTATGAAGTCGCTCGAATGAGACATATAAACATTATAGAGGAGACAAGTTGGTCTGAAACAGTGTCATACAATATTTAATCCAAGTGTTTGGGTATTTTTCATAGAAATACATATTCCGTACGTAACCGTGCAGTTCTCGTGTATATTAGTACTATTGGAATGTATTTGCAACTCATTCACTACTCATAGATAAGGATACTCGTACAACTGAGAGTCATACGATACCTCAATATATTTTTCTCGGCTACGATGTGCAAGGACTGGTGTCTATTTGTTGAAATATAATCACTATTCCGTTTCACAGAAGATAATTGTGCTCATGTTACATAGTGATAACTATGTATGCATCTATGTGAGTCAATTTTACACAGACTTGAGCACAACATGTTCCTACATGGTGTGTAAGGGAATAGTGATTATATTTCAAATAGATCCTCAGATATGGAAATAATATTTTTCATCTTTCAAAATATGTGTGAAATAGTAGGAACATAATGAGTATATGACCTATATTAAAAAAAACTTTTCAAAAAATTTTAAGTAAGAAAATTAAAATCATGAGATTATATAATAATCCCGCTCTTTATTAATTAATTAACAAATTATCATGAATTGTTTCTAATTATCTAATGTATTAATCATATTAAAAAAAAAAGTTAACTCATTGATAATGGAAAAAATAAAAAATTAAGAGAAAATATCAAAAATTAATGTTATCTTTTTTTTGCTGTTGGCATCAATTTATTCTTCCTTCACAGCTTTTTTTCATGAAATAAACATTTTCTCATTGGGGAAGTAGTGTCTATCCTCCTATTATCATTGTACTACTTTTTACTCTTTACTTTTCATCAGTTCACTGCATACCGTATTCATATGAACATGTACATGTATATGTTCATGGTTTGTTTGAGAGGACATAAATATATTTTCAAGATAATTTTAATTATGACAGACCAACTTCCTGTAGGTGACATTAAAGAATTTACAGACGAAGCTCTAGCACATATTGTAGAGCTAATTCAAGGGAAAAAAATTTCAATTTCAAAAACAGCTGAATTTTACGGTATGCCTCGCAACTCGTTTAAATATTTTATGGAGAAAAATGGTCATCCAATACCTTTGCAACCAAAAGGAAGCCAGCACAAAATTATTGATAATGAAATAAAACAACTCATTATTGATAATCATTCAATTTATGGTCATGGAGCAACAAAAACTTATTATCAATTAATTCATGACATCTCAAAGAAAGAACACGAACCTCAAAACCATTCTTACAATTACATCCCTGCAGGAATAGAAATGCCTTCACACAGAATTGTTCGAAACGTGTTCGAATCAGAGAACATGTACAAGTTTTCACGTCCTCCAAATTATAAAGCAATTGGTTCATCTAATTATGAAGCTCTTTACTCAAACATGATCTGGCATGTTGATATTCATTTTTGGGGCGGACATAAAGAATCCCCGATTTTCGCTTTAATTGACGATTATTCCCGAAAAATTATGGGTTGCGAATTAATCGAAAATCAAAAGGCCGAAAGTGTTCTTGAGGTATTAAAATATACTATAGCAATTCATGGAAAACCATATGCAATCTGGTCAGACAATGGCAGCGAAACAAAGGGAGAATTTAATCGTTACCTTCAAGAAGAACAGATCGCACACGTTCTTATTCGTCCCCGATGCCCACAACAAAACGGCAAAATTGAACGCTATTGGCCATTCTTGGAAAAACAACTCAAGGAAGGCAAATCAATAGAAGAAGCTGTTGATGTATATAATGATTCGCCACATATTTCATTAAAGTATGTGGATGATTACATTAGAGGGAAAAAATATCAGCGCCACCAAACTCCTAATGAACGATATGAAGAAGGTCCAATGTGGAATCCAAATGAAACACCACAATGGGTGGTTAACGGTGAAATAAGACCTTTTAATATAGGCAAATAATATGATTGCCGAATTATATATTTTATGACTTTTAATTTATTCAAAGTTTATTAACTAATATCATATAACAAGTACAATAATCTGATAATTCTAAAAATCAAATTTTAACAAGTAAAAAAACATTTCATGATAATGCAATATAAGCCTTCATTGTTTGTGATTTCTTCGTTTCTATCACGTGCTTATGC
>CAYSWW010000244.1:0-2362 GCA_964434915.1 uncultured Coprobacillus sp. | reverse complement strand
TAAAAACTATAACCTTTATATCTTTGCAACTGATATCCATTAGCCTAATTAGATTGCATAATACGTTTTGATCGTTCTATAGCTTTTTTTTACATTATTAATGTTTAACTGTTCTAAACAGCTATAAAAATGATCATAATGCTTATAATCATCTATGCTTAAAAAATGCTTGTTATACGCTCTGTTAATTGAATTAATATATTGCTTCCTATCAGTTTTTGGACCATTACAATCCATTTTATGTAATATGATCCATAAATCAAATGTAAAATTACTATAGCCAAATTTATAAACTATATTCTTTCCAATATTGGAAGCCTTTTTCAAATTATCGATAGTCTGCATAAATTGCTGAACATGAAAATCATCATTACTTTCGTAATCTGATAAATGTCAAATTTCAGTTTTGCTTGCAATAGTCATTTTTTTCGCACGTCTATATGGATCTTTTTCCACTTTGCAGTCAATTGCCACTTTATAGCGAGATTCATTCAATTCATTAATACGATCTCTTAGCCATTCAAGATACCACTTTTCAGTTTCACCTTCTACACTGAAATAATATTTATTAGTATATTTTTTTACCATATCAATCCTCTCCTTTTTTAGAAATCAATTCTCTAAATACAGGAGAAAAATCTATATCAGAGATTGCATCATATCGTGAAATAAAGTAATTTTTCATATAATCTTCATTTTTTCTAACACCACTAGCACCTGAAGTTCCAAAATCTGATAAAGAATATAAATCGCTTTTAAAATTATCTTCATCTCTTTCAACAAACTTTATTTCATCTCTTCTAAACAGATTAGAATTCAAAAAGATAGGATTATGTGTATCAAAAATCAACTGCGCATGATGAATGTTGATTTCATCGTCATGAAATATATTAATAATATTCATCAAAGCCATAGGATGAATGGAAGCATCAAATTCATCTATAACTAACGTTCCTCCTGTATACATAGCTTTTATAACCAGAGGAAATAAATTAATAAATCTTATCGTCCCATATGATTCAAATGTTTTAGCATTAATGATAACTTTCTTATCTGAACTTTGATCATCTAAAACAGAACAAAGTTTTGTTTTCTGATCTTCATCTGAAACCATATAACCTACAGCATTCGAGTTTAAACCAAATATTTTAGTTGCTTCATTAGTCGTTTTTTCAACATAGAATCCTGGAGAATCTGTATCTTCAAATCTGCGAATTAACTCGAGAGCATTTGCCTTATATATAACCATGAATTTATTTTTAAACCAGTTCTGTATCAATTCAACTATTTTTCTGGAAATAATCAACTTAAAACCATTCATTAAAAATAGTTCAGTGTCATTAAGACTGCGAAGAGCTATCTTGGACAATTTGAGAGATTCTTTAGCTAGTAATTCAGCTATTTTTTCTGAATAACCTAATGTCATTTTATTAAAGCTACGATTAAATATCTTTTTTCATTAATGCTTAATATTTCTCGTTCAATATTTCTATCAAAATCTTTTTCCAAAAAGAAACCAACGTTCATTGAAAATGAGTATTCTATATGATACCCTTCTTCAGTAAATGAAATGAAAAACTTAACAGGTTTTCTTTCTGTAAGTTTATTATTAGGAATCAACTCTAAATAATTAGCTGCTTCATTTGGATAAGACTCATTAACATTTAATATATTTCCTCTAAGTACTATAGATCTCATAGTATCCATAGCACCTATGATATTCGTTTTTCTAGAAGTATTTGCTCCATAAATAACAGATGAACATATTGCATTGATTTTCTTCTTTCCAATAACTTCTTCAAATACACTATAATCTAATCCCTTTTGTTTAGGTGCAGGAATCATTGAAAAAGAAACTTCATCCTGAAAAGATTTATAATTTTCAACTTTAAAATCTAAAAGCATATTTTCACCTTCCTTCACTTTTTCATTAACATTTTAACATAAAGATGATTTTTATTAAACGATTTTGCAATTTTTTTGCAAAATAACCTAATTTATTGATTATTATATGCCTAAAATTATGAAAGTATACATATCTTATTCATTTTTCTATTTTTTATCTATTATCTCTTGCAAACTATTCAACATTTCAGCATTGCTGATAAAAAGCTACTGCAACGTGGCATCTATAGTTTCTTTGAACAGTTCAGATAGAATATTTGAATTCATCATGACTCTGGCTATATATAATTCCATCATCTGATCCAGGATCTCACTTTGCGTATATTGAAGATCAAGTTCTTCATTAAAATAATTTTGAAGATATTGTAGCTTTTGATCAAAATCATAACTTACTCTATAGCTTCTTTTAACTGTGATATTAACCCCTTCTTAATGACACGGTAATTTTACCGTGTCA
>CAYSWW010000243.1:0-2366 GCA_964434915.1 uncultured Coprobacillus sp. | reverse complement strand
CCGCAGGAGCTGCAGGAGTTGAAGGATATGACAAAGCACAGAGCGTGAACGGAGAATCTATAATATAGCCGTTTAACCATACCATGAAAACGATAAAACCGTCATGCCGCATTTGACGCGCCATCCAGATACGTTGAGCCGCGCATCACCGGCGAAAACGCCGCCGATGCTTGCCCGCACGTGTCGCAGTGCGGGGAGACTGAGGTGCGTGCTGCTCGCTTAGTCAAATGACTATATTTGACTGCGGCCTGCCGTCAACCAAGACGTAGGCCGCAATCCTGAAATTAGTCAAGTGTTACAGAAGCTTTTATACCGTCAATAAATATTGGTTTGTTATTAATAAAGAAATCGATCAACGATTTTTGCCTTTTCTCCAAAATCGCTGGTGTCCATTCTTTTGTTCCTTCGAGAGTATATTTTGTTATTGTGAATTTATCAATACCTTTTGTTCGAGAATACCTATCTTTTTTCTCATGAAAGTCACTATTTCTTAAAGTCTGATTTTTTGTTGGTCCAAGTAAGATTAAGTTGGCAAATCGATGTGTCCAATAATTTCTTTCTTCTTCGTTAAAGTCCTTACTCCATTGGCAATCCTTTTCTATTATCTGAGGTAAAATATGTTCAATAGAGATTCTTTTGTACTCAGTATTGACAGACTCATCAGCACATAAATATTCTAACTTGAGCAAGACATATGTTGCATAGTTTTCCCCATAAATATTTTCAGTCAAAGCTGTGTGCAGCTTCTTTATATCAACATTAAATAGCGTTTTATCATTAATAACGTCTTTAGCAGTTAGATTTTGCTTTTTTACTTCTTCAATCTTTTTCAAAATTGCATACATTGCATTGCGTCGTGCAGCTGGTTTTTCACCAGAAATCCAGTCTCCAACAAATTTATATTCAAGTTTTTTTAAAAAATCAAGTAGATGCTGGGCATCATGCTTGCTGGAAATATCATTGATGAATTCATTATAAAAATACATTAGCGGAGGAATCCAATCTTTGGATTTAATATATTTTTGCATAATACGTATCAGCTGCTCATACTTGGTAAGATTGATGTTCTTGTTACATAGAATTATATCATAGATATTGTAGTAATTATTCAACGCATTTATAGTTTCCATTCCTTTTTGCAAAAGATTTGCACCATATATTTTCTTCTCAAATTCATCTAAAAGAGATGATTCCTGTTTTGATTTGAGATAAATTGTTCTAATAAATTGTAGAAAATTATCTAGTTCATCATCTTGTAAATTATTTTCAAAATTTTCCCAATCATGTATTCCCGATTGTTTTTCATTAGGAGCTAGTGCGCC
This sequence comes from uncultured Coprobacillus sp., assembly GCA_964434915.1. Classification (GTDB taxonomy): domain Bacteria; phylum Bacillota_I; class Bacilli_A; order Erysipelotrichales; family Coprobacillaceae; genus CAYSWW01. Next base: position 1,044 of record CAYSWW010000243.1, on the reverse strand, counting down.
AATATTCTCTGCTTTTAGGATATCAGCTCCACGAAGAGGAATCCCTCTGTTATTTAGGATGGAAAACAATTTAAATGCTTCTATTTGAGTATCAGCTGACACATCAATTACAGTCGTATTGACAGAGAGAAAGGTTGCAAATTTGACCAAATCGTCCTCGCTACGAAATTTATCTCGGTCAGTTAAATAGTCTTTTATAATCTTAAAAGCCTTTACTATATCTTTAGCAGATTTATCTTCAATTATTTTACTGTTTTCATGATCTGCGTTATAGTTATCTGTAATAATTTCTTTTATTTTTTTATTAGCTTCTTCTCTCTCGTATTTTATTCTAATTATCTCTGGTATGTTATCAATAACATCAGCTTGTTGGTGAATTTTATTCAGTAGGTTATTTTCATGTTTAGTATTTTTAAAAATTTTACTTAAAACTGTATAGACTATAAATAATGTTGTGAGACGCTGTTGTCCATCCAGCACTTCATATTCATCTTTGTTTTTGAGTAAAACAATTGATCCCAAAAAATATTCAGTAGACTTATCTCCATAAGCATCATAGATATCATCTAACAATTCTAAAATTTCTTCTTTTCCCCAAAGATATGGACGTTGATAAACTGGTATGGAAAACCAGTATGGGGCGCTAAATATCTCTTTCAGAGGTTTTGCGTGTGCTTCAATGGGCATAATACAAATCTCCTATCTTCGAGTTGATTTATAGAATCTTCCATTACTACACAATAAATGTGTTGCTATGATATTATACCATAAAAACACTCTTTTGCTATCGTTTTGAATGGCTTGGTTTCACACGCTTTTGTCTATTGTGCAACTCTTCTCTATGTAAATAAATGACAGCAGGTTCACTGATGTTCCACAAGCATCCGCGAAAGAACCGTGAACTTAACCATGAACTTAACTTGCTTTTCCACGGATATTTCTTGCGACACGAGTTGCTTTTCTCCAAAATTGTTTTTTTGCGTTTTTTCATAGCTTCACCTTTATATTATCAAGTCTTTCAAGTGCAGCCGCGGCGACTTCTGT
>CAYSWW010000242.1:0-2369 GCA_964434915.1 uncultured Coprobacillus sp. | reverse complement strand
GGTTTAGAGTTGTTTTAAACTCTTTTGGGATTATTTTTTCATATTCTGGATATTTGCCGTTGATAAGCTTTGTAAAAAACATATAATTATCAGATTTAATAAAAAGCATTGTTCCAGAGAAATAAATCTCAAAATCTTCATAAAAGAGCTTTAGAATCTCGCCAATTGCTCTTTTTGGGATGATGATTGAGAGTTGAGAACCTATGGATTGTGTATCTTGGTGGATGATGGCTAATCTTTTTGTGTCTGTGGCGACAAAGTTGCATTGATAATCTTTCACATCAATTAGCGTTCCTGTGAGCTCTATTTTTTGGTTGTTTATATCTGCAGCTGTGGTGACTTTTTTAATAGCATTTATGAATTGCAATGCATCAAGATTTAATTTTGTGTCAGATTCTGAGATTTCTGGGAATTTTGTTGCGTTATTGAATTCTGTTGCATTAAAAGTTCTTAATTTATATTTTGTCTTTGTTTTTTCTTGTTTAATAAACATAGATCCTTCATTATCAGTTTCTAATATAATTTCCCCTTCTTTTAAAGATTTAATATTATCAAGAATCTTTTTTCCATTCACAGTAGCGATGCCATCTTCTATTTTATTAACGATGTTTATTGTTGATTGGATTCCGATTTCATAGTCTGTGGCTTTTAATAAAAGCTTATTATCAATAGTTTCTAGGTAAATGTGAGAAGTGATTTGAGATGAATCTCGCTTTTCTAAAAATGCTTGAAAATTATTAAGAACAATTTCAAAGTTGCTCTTATCTAAAATTATTTTCATAGATTCTCCTTATTTAAAATTTTTAGTATGTAATAGTAAGGGGTGTGAAAATGTGAATAAGTGCATCTAACATCGATTTTTAGGCAAAATCAAAAGATAAAATTCTAGAATTACTTTTTCACAATAAATCACAAAATTTATCTAGGCATTGTATCAAAAAGTTCTTTAAACTATGTATTGTTTTGTTCATTTTGTATTTTTATTTTTAAGTCGTTTATAACTCTTTTGAGCGCTTCATCATTTTGGATTTTTTTGTTGATTTGTGAGTAGGCTTTGCTAATTGCGCTGTGATCTTTCATATTGAGCTTTTGGGCGAGGATTGCCATTGAATTGACATTATTTGCAAGCGTCCTTGTGAAGTAAATCACAATATGCCTTGCTTGGGCGATTTTAGAGATTCTGGATTTACTTGTGATTTCGCTTGGCTTGACATTAAGCTCTCTTGCGATGATGTTAATTATTTTTTCTAATGTGATTTCTTCAAGGTTTTCTTTTTGGATTTCTTTTAGGGTGTTTTTTGCCATTGTGATGCTTATGGGCTGATTAGTGATATTTGCTTTAAAATTTAGCTTTGTAATGATGCTTTCTATCTGGCGAACATTATCATTGATATTTTCAGCTAGAAAATTAATCACATTTTTTTCCATATCAATTTTATTATCTTGGCATTTTTGTGTGATGATGCGGATTTTAGTCTCAATTTCTGGAGGTTCAACCTCAATCATCATCCCACCTTCAAATCGAGATCGTAGCCTATCTTCAAGACCTATGATTTGTTTTGGAACCTTATCGCTTGTCATCACGATTTGTTTGTGGCGTTTATATAATGCTTCAAAAGTATTAAAAAACTCCTCTTGAAGCTGGTTTTTCCCGCCTAAAAATTGTATATCATCAATCAAGAGATAATCACAATTCCTATAAATCTCTCTAAAAGCGTCCATAGTTTTAGTATGGTGGAGATGTTTAACATATTCATTCATAAAATCTTCAGTAGTTATATAGATAATGGTTTTATCATTTTGTTTAGCATAATTTCCAATTGCATTTAAAAGATGTGTCTTTCCAAGCCCGGTGCGTCCGTAGATCAAGACAGGATTAAAAGCCTTACCTTGAATCTCGGCAACTTTTTTTGCAACAATAGAGGCATAGTTATTGCTTGCACCTACAACAAAGTTATCAAAAGTATAATCAGCCAAAAGTGTATTATGTGATTTATTTTTCGGATTTTTATTCCGATAGTTTTTCACATTAGTTTTGTTTTTGGCTATGGTTATTTTGATTTCTGGTTTGATTTTAGAGACAATTTCAAAAAGGTGTGCAATTTTATGAGCGTATTTTAATTCAATCCAATTAGCGATATAAATATTTGGCACGATAAAGACAGCTAAATTCGATTTTGAGGCATCTTCGTCATATTTCATTTGTGAGATATAAGCTTCAAATTCATTAGGTGTAATCTCGTCTTTTAAGTGTATAAGTATGTCATCCCAGATCATTTTTGCTCCAAAAATATTTCACATTCATAAGGGGTGCTATGTGAAAAAATATGTGAATAAGTTTATTTAATTAAACCTTAAAGAATAAGAAG
>CAYSWW010000241.1:0-2413 GCA_964434915.1 uncultured Coprobacillus sp. | reverse complement strand
ATGCTCTTTTTTGGTAAAATCCATATTTCCATTTCTATTTTTTTATTCAGATTAACAACTATGGAATTTTAGTTATGAATAAATTTCATTTTTTCATAACTTATTTGAAACTATCTTATAATTGTTTCTATATATAAAATTATACTAAGCTTTTTTTTAAACATAATAAAAGACCTAGAAATTAAGTTTCTAAGTCAAATATTCTATATTATGATTTTCCCGTTTCCCATGACTCTTGATCAAGATTTGTGGTGCAGTGGGTATTATCATTATTAGGACCTCGCCAAACAATAACTTTCGTAACCTGTTGGCTCCACCAATTACCTGTCACATAATAGCCTTCTAGAAACGCATCATCTGAATCTGCTTCATGTGTTGTTCCACAGGCACGATAGTCACTTAAATAAGTATCACCACCATCCCTTCTTATCTGAAGCCCATCTTCTCCATTTGTTTCAAGGTATACAGAACCTGGCACTCCACTGCCAGCATCACAAGTAAACTTATAAGTAGTTCCACTGTCTCCGCAAGCTGAAATATATTCATTAGCCATAAAAACTTCACTATTCATCATAGGTTTTACATATTCTCCCATCTATATATCCCTCCTAATTTATAATCCTTTCTATAAATAAGATTATACTATTCTTATTAATTTATTTCAATACTTTTTGAGAAAAACTTGAAAAAATTGTGAGAATTTATGAAAAATTTAAAAAAAGCAGTTGATAAGTCGTTAATAAGCAAAATATTTCGCACAATTCAAATAAACTTTAAATAAATAGTTATAAAAAATTGTTATGATTTTGTAAAATTTTTTGTGACAAAAACAAATCAAAAACAAAGAAGAAAGGGAGAGAAATTATGAGTATTAGAAAGAGAAAAAGCAAGAAAGCAGAGAGTGGTTTTACATACCAAGTTTATTTTAATTACACAGATTTTTATACGAAAGAACAGAAACATTTTTCTAAAAGTGGGTTCTTGACATATGAAGATGCATTTTTATATGAAAAGAAAAAGAAGCAAGAATTAAATCAGCAGCAACAATTTATTAAACAATATAAAGTTACAATTCATCAAGTCTTTCAAGAATGGTTAGATATGGAAGCAATATATCGTTATCAAGAAAATACGATTATAGATTATCGTAATAGATATAATAAACATATTAAGAATAGGTTGGGTAATGCTTTAGTATATGATATGGATTATCGTAAATTTCAAACATATTTTAATGAAAATGTTGATATAGGTATAACAACTAATTATAAACTAAAAGAAATTTTGAATGTTATTATGAATTTTGCTATTAAATGTGGTTACACTGATCACAATTCTTTATCATTAGTTCATATTGTTGGAACTAACAATTCTAGAACATCATATAATCAGGTTTATAGTGAAGAAGATTTTAATAACATTATTACTGAATTATTGAAAATATCTAGTTTTATCCGACAATCTTATGCAATTGCATTATATATCGGTAAATATACAGGTTTACGTATTTCTGAGGTATTTGCGTTAGATAAAGAGGATTTCCATTTTGGTTCTCAGCAAATATCTATTTCTAAAAAGTTAATATATGCTGATAAAAAGAGAAATGAATTATATGTTTCACATCAATTAAAAACAAAATCATCACAAAGTTCTTTACCAATTCATAAAGAACTACAAGACATTTTAAAAGAGTGGTTTATAACAAATCCACATCAACATGTCATTTGTGATAACAAAGGCAAATATTTAAATCCTAAACAATTAGAATATACTTTGTGGAAAATATCCAAAGATTTAAATATTCATTTCCACTTTCATATGCTAAGACATACTCTAGCAACACGTTTAGTTCATAGCGGTGCTGATATGAAAGCAACACAGGATTTGTTAAGACATGCAAATATAGTCACTACGATGAATATATATACACATGTTGATGATGAATTAAAAACAGAAGCATTATATAAAGCATTTCCAGTAAAAAGTCAATAAGCTTAGTATAATCTTATTTATAGAAAGAGAAAGAGGTGAATTGTAGTGGCAAAAAAAACATATTTTACGCCTGTATTTCTTACAATGACTGTGGGTGATGGTTCTATTGATTTGACTAAATCTCAGCAAGGTGCAGTTGGTACTGGTACAGTGGTTACGAATGTAGTTGAGTTCATACAGAGTCAATATAGTGAAACAGATTATGCAATAATTATAGCAAATCATCCTGTGTCTTCATGGAGTGCGATAGCGAGTGACTTAGGGTATAATGACTTATCAACCTTAGAAAGTTGGGAGGCATTAGGGGATTACTTTGCTGAAGATGATGATTGTAACTTTAGCTGGAAATAGGTGAATTGAATAATGCGAGGAGGATGGGAAACTATTCGCCTCGTTTTGTTCTATTTTAGTCTTTTTTACT
>CAYSWW010000240.1:0-2429 GCA_964434915.1 uncultured Coprobacillus sp. | reverse complement strand
ACGGCATGGAATCCCGAGAGAACAAGGGACGTGACCGATAGAAAAGGCGGGACAGCTTGCCGTCCGCTATAAATGCAGAGAAAACAGGTTTGTATAAAGGCAGATACGGCTTGGGCCTTCCTGCAAATGGATAGTCTTGTCTTTCTCCTATGTGGTTCGAATTACGGCAAAGTTGATGTAGTGTCGCTTGCCGTACTTATGTTCCTGAAGCTGCCGTCTTGCCTTGTCCTTTATGGCTTCAACAAAGATTTTCTTCATGCGCTCGTTCTCGGTTTTCAGCTTTGCGTTTTCCTCTTCGACTGCTGCGGACCTGTCGGGAAATAATTTATTATTTGAAACCTCTGCAAAACTATTCCAGCAGAAGAATACCTACTATCAAACTTGCTGATAATCAGTATCTGTTATTTTGTGATTTAGGTTTGAGATGGACTTTTGCAGAGGTCTCTATTTATGAAAACCAGTAGTTTGTAAGTAAAAGGAGACATACCAGGTACTAATATTTATAATAACGCGAAAATTTTTTGTCCGAATTCTTATGCTAACAGCGGAAATAAATGCCTAACTTTGTATAGGATTATGTCCGTAAAGAAAATTATTAAGTTTAATTATGTAGAACAATAACAAGAGAAAAATAAGTAAAACAGTAGTATGACATCTTGACTCGATTGGGTATCAGAATTAGCACTTCAAGAACTCTTGGTCGCAGTCAAATCATCAGATGCTCACGCACCAAACGGGGCGTGGACCAGATGGTTATTGACTAAGTGGGCCGTGCTAAGCCTTGATACCGATAATCTCTTCCATGCCCCTCTTTTCTTTTGAAATGAGGGCTTTTTGCTTTTAGGTAGTATAAAAATAAGAAACTATGCTGAAGAAGATTAAAATGAAAAATAGTGAAGTTGAGCAACTATCAAATGCTTCACAATTTGATTTCCCAAAATACACTACTCAGATTATCAATCTGGTAAATAGTAATGCACAGGGAACACGACCAGAAGTTGTTGGTCAAATGTCAGAACTCATACAAGAGTTTGACGGAAAATCTTTACAAGAATGGATTCAATGGTATTCTACAAAACATCCTAATGCCATTGAAGTTGCCACGGATAAAATTCATTCCAAGTTTTTGGAGATGAAATGTGCTGTTGATCTGATTAATCGTGAAATGATTGAAGAATGGGTTAAAGACCTTGTTTACACGAAAACATATTGTGGTCTCAAATTTCAAAGTGCAATAATAGCTTTTCTTGCAGGGAAATTAGGCAAAACTTGGCGTTTGGCAACTAAAGAAGAAGAGGCTAAAGGTATTGATGGATTTATAGGAGAAACACCAATTCAAGTAAAATCTGCTACTTATAAAATTGAGAGCCGTCTTTCGGAAACAATAGATGTGCCCATAGTATATTATGAAAAGAAAAAAGATGGTATTAACATTGAATATGACCAATCAATCTTTTAATTACATTTTATGGATGAGTTTGTTTTATCAATAGACAAAGAGAAGTTTCGTTCCACTAATGCAAAATGGAATGAACTAATGTTAAACGACCCGTGGTCAGTTGGGTATGTATCAACACTCATTGAAACTGCAAATTGGAAAAATAAAGAAGAATGGGAGAATGCCTATTATGCAAGTGGGCATAACCGAAATCTGTATATAGAACAAAATGCAGCGAATTTGGGATATTCAAAAGAATTTTTCAATGATATAACAATACCTTATGACAAGAAAAAATACTATGCTCTCAGCTGGGATGTGAAAAATATTAACACTCAGAAAGGGCGAACGAAAGAGGATTTAGAGGAAAAAGGGAAAATCTTGTACGAAGCAGTTAAAAATAACGGTTATGGATTAACTCTTGATGAATGTATTGAATGTGTAAGGTTTCGTGTTATTTGCGAAACATGGAACGGCATTATTCTCAGAGAACATAACACAAAAAAAACGTTGCACAGAATTTTTCCAGAATTAACTATTAAAGAAACACTTGGAGAAATTGACCACACATATGCTGTTGATTTAGAGTTTTTCAGAGGGAATCAGCTACTTTGCGGTGTTCAGGTTAAACCCCAGTCATATACTAGAAATGCTCCTTATATTGTTAGGGCACGAACAGCTAATGCTGTGAAATACGAATTATACAAGGAAAAGTTCGGCGTTCCAGTTTTTACTATTATATCTAATAGTAACGGAGAAATATTAAACCAAGATATACTTACAAAAATTGGACAGCTATGAATAAAATCATAGAATCATATATTGAAAGAACATATGGTTTTGATGTAAACAATGCCACTTGTGAGGATTTTCTAAAAGTAACAGAAATTCTTGTAAGCGATGTAACGATGGATCATGAAAACGGGGAATGGGATTTTTCAAAATTTCCCAATCTCCGAAAAATAGATTGCAGTTATAATCCAATAAAGAA
>CAYSWW010000239.1:0-2435 GCA_964434915.1 uncultured Coprobacillus sp. | reverse complement strand
CGCTCCAAGTGGAGACCCACCCGTAGACATACCTAATGCAATACCTAATAAGATAGGAATAATTGTTCCTACAACTAATGAATCACCGATTCCGGCAATAGGTCCCATTAAACCCGCACGTAAACCATTGATTGTTTCATCATCAACATCTTCAGCTCCATTTGCACGAGCTTCTTCAAGACCTGCTGTAATACCAACGATGACTGCACCTAATTGTGGCTCAGTATTAAAGAAAGCTGTATATGTTTGAATTGCTTTTGCCTGATCTTCTTTTTTACTATATAACTCTTGAATGATTGGTAACATTGAACATAGATAACCAAACGTTTGCATATGTTCTTGTGAGAAACATGTTAAGTTACCATAATACCAATTATGAAATGATTTTGTCAGAGTCTTTTTTGATATTTTCTTTTCCATTTTATATATCCTCCTCATCATCTTCAACATCTACTGCTCCTACTGGTCTACTTATCATTAACATTTTAATTCGATAATTAATTAAAGCAAACATTCCAGCAATAACAGTTGCAGAAACTAAATTAATTCCTAACGTAGCAGCTAATGTAAATCCAAAGAAAAATGGAATAAAATCAACAGCCTTTGTAATAATTTGTTTTAATAAAATTGCAATTCCAACACATGGTAATAAAGAACCAACTGTAAATAATGTTTTCATTGCTAAACCTTCCATTGGTAAATATGCCTTAATTAACTCTACCATTGGTGCTCCCATTTTACACATAATTAATGTTGGGATGAATGAACATAAGATATGAGAAATCCAAGGTAATACCATATCAACAACATATAATTTCTTATAATTACCTTTTTCTACAGCAGTCCATCCAATATGTTGCCATGCTAAGTTAATTGTTGAAGTTCCATAGAACAATACTGTACCTAATGTTCCAACCATTGCACCAAATGAAGTGGCCATTGCTGATCCATCTGCTGTTGAAGCATCAATACCATAACTCTTTAAAGCAATCATTGTTAAAGGAATTCCAATATAACTAATAGCACGAACGTCTGCTGAAACTGTTCCCCCTGGAGTAACAAGTGCAATATAAATAATCTGCATTGCAGCCCCCACTAAAATACCTGTTGTGATATCACCAAGAATAATACCACAAACCAATCCACCAATTAATGGTCTACCTAATGTGTAGTTACCAAATGATGTTCCCCCTAAACCTGGCATACTTGATAAACAAGCAAATATTCCAAGTAAAGCAGCTTGAATCCAACTAATTTCCATATTCTACTTCTCCTTTTTTATTAATAACCGAACTTTTCTTTGAAATCATCCCATGTTCCGATAGAAACATCTGGAAGTAATGCAAATTTGATTTTATAACCAGCTTTTGCCATCTTTTCAAAAGCGTCGGCTTCTTCTTGTGTAATAGATTGATTATTACCTAGTTTTGTTGCACCCTCTCGATCGTTACATGGTCCAACTACCACTGTATCAATGCCACATTTAAATCCTTGATCAACTAAGATTTTACACATATCAATAGGATTCTTTGTAATCAAGAAATAACGTGTATCACTTTCTAACACTTTTTTACATTTCTTTTCAAAATCTGCTAATGTCCACACAAATGTTTTTTTCCCACTTGCTGACTTATAAGCTGACTTTAAAACCGAGTTAATTGCTGCTTTGTCATTTACAGCAATTAATCCATCACATGGGAATTCACGTGCCCAACGTGTACATGTTTGTCCATGAATCATACGATCATCAATACGAATAAATGAAACTGACATTTTCTACTCCTCCTTTAAATTTCGTCATCTTCATTATCAGAAACAACTTTAAATTCTTTTAAAGTTCCTTTCGCTTCTTCTAGAACCTGAGTCACTAATAATTCTTTATCAACAGTATCTTTCATTAAAACTGTTGTTAAAGCTAATGGTAAATTCATACCTCCAATAATTATTGTTTGATTCATTAAATCTTTATCGGTCAATACATTCATTGCTGTTGTCAGTGGTGACCCACCAATCAAATCACCTAATAAAACAATTTCATCTTCATCAGTAATGCAAGAAATGGCTTCATCAAAAACTTTTGCAAATTCATCAGCAGTTTTGCCATCTTTTAATCCGACTGCAATGACTTCCTTTTTTTGACCAGCTAACATCGAAAGAGCATTGGCCAAACCTTCAGCAAACTCTCCATGACTCACTAATACAACATATTTCATTTATTTCCCCTCCTTCTTAAGACACCATTATTTTATCAATAAACCTTTTTTATTCCATCTGTCTATTGTCATAAATGAATCATAACAATAAGCATAATTATTTATGACATTTGTCACATTGCTTATAAAATAAAAACCGAATAACAACATTTGTTACTCGGCTATAATTTATTCTTTTAAATATTGGTTGACTTCTTTTTGAATATCCATGAGGGATATATC
>CAYSWW010000238.1:0-2452 GCA_964434915.1 uncultured Coprobacillus sp. | reverse complement strand
TATGTTTCCGAATGGTTTAACGCCTCCTCGAACAATATTGCCGATGAGGATGCCAAGAGAAGCAATGCCAACGTTTTTTAAACTTGCTGCAAAACTGCCATGAGCAAATAAGTGCTTGTGATATACAGACCATTTAGATAATATGAACTGCAGTAGGATTTGCTATGCAGATTATGGAGTCATTAGATGTTTAGTATGAGCAGACATTTTGTTTTCAAATGGTTAGAAAACAGGATTAATCTGTTTGTAAGGAAATTTAGTATAAGCATCAAAGTGAAAATACCTAGAAAAAGAGCAATAATTGGACATTAAGAAATGTGGGTATTTGTACCGAGAGGGAATCAAATGAAGATATTTATTAGTCATTCACATCGAGATATGGAAGTATGCAGAAAACTTGCCGATGCATTGATGAAAAGAGGATATGAGGTTTTTGTGGATTCTGCTATTGATTTTGGAACAAGTATCATCGCAACTATCAAAACAGAATTAAATGATTCAGATGTATTTATCGCTATTATTACAGAGAATTTCTTAAATTCATCGTGGGCTCAAGCAGAATTAAGTTCCGCTATATTTAGTAATGATAGCATTTATGTTCTTCCTGTTGTGGTCGGCGATGTATTTGTGCCGAATTTTTTGAGGCATATTCAATATAGGAAAGTTAGTTCATTAGAAGAAGTAACACAAGCTGTTTTGAATGATATTGAGTTATTAAAAGAAGTGGATAGAACAACTCCAAATTTAAAAAAACGTGTTACTATAAAAACAGAAAAGGATGATATTGAAGAAAAAATAAATTTGCTAAGAGATGCGCTCAGAGATAATCAACTTACGCTTGTTTGTGGCGCAGGGATATCAAGAGCTTCTTCCATACCTGATTGGAATGAACTGCTGGTCAATATTCTTAACGAGGTTTTTTTCAGAAGTGTTGAATTAAAGGAATCAGAACCTGAAATATTAGGAAAAGACTTACTTCGTTTAATGCCGCAATCAAATTTGATTTTGGGCAAATATTTAAGGTTGGTATTAAAAGATGATTTTGAAAAAATTGTGAAAAAATACCTTTATTCATACTACAATCAGGAACGAGACATGGAAGATGCGATTATAATGCAAGGAAAAGTGTCAATTAATTATGCATTAGAAACAAATATGATGAAAGCAATAGTGGAACTTGCTCGTCCTAAAAGAAATGGAAAAAGATTAGAATCAATAATTACATTTAATTTTGATGATCTAATCGAGAATGCATTATTGCAACACAAAATCGAATATTGCTCAATATGGAAAGAAGGACAAATTCACGGAATTGATCAATTACCAATTTATCATGTTCATGGATTCTTGCCAAATAGAAAGGATATTCAAGAACCTAATTTAGTTTTTAGTGAGGAAGCATATCATTCACAATTTATTGATCCATATAGTTGGTCAAACTTAATTCAGCTAAATACATTTTCTGCAAATATATGCCTATTTATAGGAATAAGTTTGTCCGATCCTAATTTAAGGCGATTGTTGGATATATCATGGAGAAAAAACCAGAGATGTAAGCATTATATTATTATGAAAAAACCACCTCAAAAAAACAAAGCAGATGAAATTACAACGATGCTTTTTGAACAGGATGCAAATTCGTTGGGATTAAATGTAATATGGTGTTCTGATTTTTCAGAGATACCGAGCATACTATATGGCATCGTGAATAATTGACAAATAAACAAGATTATATTTTTGGAGATTATAAGATGACAGATGAAGTTTTTAATATTATTTCTGCTATTGGCATAGGACTGACTTTTCTGGCATCAATAGCAGCAGTGATTGTTTCAATAATATCATTAAGATATTCAAATAAAGTTGCAAAACGTTCGGGATACCTGAGTACAATTACTGCTAGCCGTGACAAGTGGTCAAATTCTTTACGAGATAGTGCTTCTTTATATTTTACTCAGATTGCAAGAATATGTAGCGAACAGGAGGATAATTTAGGAGAAATCTATAATGAATTAACGCATTACCATTTTGCTATAGTGCTTTTGCTGTTTGAGCAGGATGTGGAAGTACATGATAATATGAGCGTAGTTCGGAGAAAAGCCTTCGAGATCGTGGAGCAAAGCAATATAATAAATCAACAGTATAAGAAGTTAAAAGAATCTCCTAATATTACAGAGGAATGTATAGAGAAGCAGGAGGTAGTGATTAAAGCGCGGCAAAAAATACATATGTTAAGATGTTCAATTTTAAGTGATTATCAAGGAAGAATTTTTGACGGAATTAGAATTTTAATTGAGCGTGAATGGAGAAAGCAACAGTATGAAGCGACTGATATGTGGAAAGAAAAATAAATATATGAGATTTTTTGATGCCGTAGGTTAAATTGTTGGATATGTTCCCTTCTACGACCGCAACGCTAAAAACGGCGGTGGATCAAGTCGGACGAACCGTC
>CAYSWW010000237.1:0-2501 GCA_964434915.1 uncultured Coprobacillus sp. | reverse complement strand
AAACTTCAAAACATTGCTTTTTTTCTTCACAATATCTTGCGAAATTGTTATAATAGATAGCGAGGTGATGATTGGTGGAAAAACGTGAACCAAAAAATTTATCAAATTATGATAAACGTTTTGAAGAAGATCCTAGCTCTTTTAATGATTTTCAAGCTATGGATTATGTAAAAGAACTTAAAAATCAAGGGCGTACTGATGATGCAATTGAAGTCGGAAAAACTTTTTTGCAAGTTGGTGAAGGATTAATTGGATTTATTAATTATTATGGTTATGCTCTTTATAATAAATTCATTAATATTGATAACAGTCAAATTGCTGAAAAAGAAGATTTATTCTTTTCTATTGTTGATGAAATTTGTTCATTATGCAAACAAGAAAAATATTCTCCTTTAGAAGCGACTATCAATAAAGCAATGAAATATATTATGAATAAAAAGCCTGTGAACTATCAAAAATTATCTGATTTATTAGATCAATTAGATGTTCAAGCCCTTAGTACTGAACCATTTATCAATAGTGTTGGTAAAGAATACGAGTCAAAAAGAGAAAAATGGTATCGTATTAAAATAAGAAGTCTTTATGAATTAGGAGAATATAATCGTTGTATTGAAGTTGCTAATACAGCTTATACACAACCAATAAAATGGCATTATAACAATTTAAATTGGGTTAAATATTATCGTGCTTCTTCTTTAGTTAAAGTAGAGAGGTATGAAGAAGCTGAAAATGAATTTTTATCTTTAGGTAATAGAATCCCTCATATTGATTCTTCTGAAATTCTTTATCAATTATATCTCAATACTGGTAAAGAAAATGAAGCTTACATCAATTTGATTTATAGATTTTTCAATGCTGGATATAATGTCAAATATCTTCCATTATATGAACAAGTCTTAGAAATGACAAAGAAAGGAAGCCTTCAAAATGTCACTGCATTAGCAGAAGCTTTAGTTTATCAGATCAAGGCTGAATCATCAAAAGATTTAACTGGTTGTACAATCGCCGAAGAGTATAAAGATATTAACAGTTCAACACTTTATGATCGTTTCTATAATCAATTAATGGATCATCTTGATGAATATATAACACGTCATGAAGGTAAGGTTGTATATTACAACAAAGAAAAAGAATTCGGAAGCATTTATCAAGAAAATGATGACAATATTTTCTTTAGACAAGCTGATTATATTTATGATGAAGCCGTTGAAAAAAGAGATGTTGTAGAATATAGTATTATGAAAACATTTGATGCCAAAAAACAAATCCCAACAACAAAAGCTGTTTTAATTAAAACATTATATGAAGATATTCAATATTAAGCCATGCAACATGGCTTTTTATTTTTTTGAATAACATCACAAAACATATTCATCTTGCATAACTTATAAAGAGGTGAAAAAATGTTATCAGTTTTCCAAAACATGCCTTTTCTCATTTTTATTGGCGCTATTTTCTTCAACTGGATATCTACTTTTCTTGGTGCCAGTTTAGTTTATATAACCAAAAAAGAAAATCAAAATCTTATTTCTATTGCTTTAGGTAGTAGTGCTGGTATTATGATTGCAGCTTCTTTTTTCTCATTACTCATGCCTGCTATCGAGCTACTAGCAAATGCAACTCAATATTATTTACTCATTATTCCATTAGGATTCTTTTGCGGTGTATTATTTTTAACCTTTGTTGATCACTTTTTACCTCATGAACATATGATGTCTCATGAGCGTGAAGGCATCCAGGCTAAATTGAGCCAAAATCAATTGCTAATGCTTGCAATGACTTTGCACAACATTCCTGAAGGATTAGCTGTTGGGGTCGCTTTTGCCAGTGCTAAACAAGATATCATTCCAGCACTTATTCTCTCAATTGGTATTGGCATTCAAAATTTTCCCGAAGGTACTGCTATCTCTTTACCAATGCATCAATATGGAAAAAGTCGTTTTGTTGCCTTAATGTATGGACAATTTTCTGGGATTATTGAAATTCCTTCGGCCCTTGTTGGTTATCTTTTTGCATCAACAATTCACAATATCTTGCCTTTTGCTTTGAGTTTTGCTGCTGGCGCTATGCTTTTTGTCTGTGTTGAAGATATGATACCGGAAGCATCCTGCAAAAATAAAATTGACGTTGGTGCAATCAGTTGTATGTTTGGTTTTCTAATTATGATGACCTTAGATATTTTATTATCTTAAGATTTACGTTTTTGACAAACATAACAAATATCATAACAAATATCTTTTGGATAAATGAATATTTTTTGAGTTTCGGTAAAAAATAAAAAAACAGGTAAAAAGTTATTCACAAATTGCCTGTTTTGCTTTATTTATAAGGGAAATCAGCCTCTTAAATGTTATAATAATTTTAATACAATAAACAAAATTTAGGAGGGATTTTCCATGAGTTATTTTACCACAGATCTATATGAAACGAAAAGAGAAATTGTTAATTTTTCTGGCACTCCACAATAACCTGGGGTTTCCAACTTGTGGGGTGTAGAATAA
>CAYSWW010000236.1:0-2506 GCA_964434915.1 uncultured Coprobacillus sp. | reverse complement strand
TGTGATTTTTCTAAGTGATTTCACTAACCCTGTGACAAGTGGTCAATCAAAAATATTTTTGTTTATTCCCTAATATTCTAGCAGTTTGATAAATAAATTCCTTGATACTTTCATAATTTCTTAATAATTTCATTGAGTGTTAAGCTCTTTGCTTTCAATAGAAAAATCAGTCTTGTAAAATGACTGGTTTAAATATAACTATTTTGATTTTATATAATGAGTTATTAAGTTCTATAATAAACTTGTTTATTTGCTAAATTAATCATAGCCATATTAATCATAGCCATGAACGAAATGATAGGGTTCATATTATCCATATGCAGTAGGCCTACTAATGAGAATAATTTGAATGTCGTATCCTAGTTTTTCTTGTATAGTGTCAGCAAAATTCGCTATCTTTTCTCCTGATTTTATTTTCGGATAAGGAGCATGAAAGTATTTCTTGATAAGTTTGGATAATGGTTACGCCATAAGATACGATGTATCATCATCAAGCAATGGAAGAGGCACAAGGCAATCTATAGAAAGCTCATGGCATTGACCATTAAATAGAGATGCAGATATTTGAGGAAGAAGATATTTATAAATGTGCTAATTCAAGATTAGGGTGGTATAGGAGAAGTGGATTAGATATTGAAAACTTCATATTATCGCCAACAGTTTTAGGCAATGAGAAAGGGGACAGACCGGGTTTGGGCCATCCCCTTAACTACTAATCTTAAGAGTTTGTAATCAGTACCTTAACTTAATCCTTAAAATTCCATATTGTCCTTTGACTTAATGACATTAATAAAAACCCTAAAGTCAATATAAAATAATTTTGATTATAATTCTTATTTTATAAAAAAGACAAAGTTAACTTTTTTTGATTAAAAAAATTTATTCTCCAGCTTCAATAGCTTGTTGTTTTTCATACATTTTAATAAACGGAATATAGATAATTGTAGCGACACCAACAGCAATCATCTGGCAAACACCACCCATAATATTACCACCACTAGCAATAAAACCATATAAAAATGGTGGCATTGTCCAAGGAACATTTAAATACATGATAGGGCATAGACCAATAGCTGTTAATACATATCCCAAAATAACGCAAGCAAGTGGGGCTAAAATAAACGGAACTAATAAAATAGGATTTAATACAATTGGTAAACCAAAGGCTTCGACTTCCATAATATTAAATAAGTTGGCAGAAAAACCAATTGAAGCAATAGATCTATTTTCAGCACGACGACCAGCAATTAAAATAGCTAATGCTAAACCAAGAACCATTCCTGTACCACCAGTACATGAAAAAATACGATACCATGAATAGTTTACAATATTTACTGGATCTAATCCTTGACTAACCAATTCAGTATTTTCAACAATCAATGCTGTTGTAATTGGTGAAAAAACGCCACTAACCATGTTATCGCCATGTAATCCAACAGACCAGAATAAACCAATTAATAATGCAAAGCATAATATACCTGGTAATGAACCACCGATATTTAACAAAGGTGTTTGAATTAAGTCGAAAATCAAATCATTTAAATATGAACCAGTTAGCGTTTCACAAGCTAGACCTAAGATAGAAATAGTTGTCATAACAATAAAACCTGGAATCAAATATTCGAATGATCGAGCAATTTGTGGTGGAACTGCATCAGGTAACTTAATTTTTAATTTGTCAATTTTAAATAAAAGACTAAATAACTCAACTGAAACAATTCCGATAATCATTCCTGTAAATAAACCTTGACTTCCTAGTGAAGTTTCAAAGATACCAGTAATTGATTCAATAACTACACCATCAACCACAAAATCATAAGATGATTGGGTAACTGTAAGTAAGGAAGCGAGTGCTAAAATAGCTCCAAACATTCGTGCGAGCCCATTACGTTCGGCAATTTCTGAACCGACTAAAAAAGTAATATAAACCGTAATACAACTAATTGTTGCAAAATTTAAAGCACTAAAAGCTGAATTTAAGAATTGAAGTGCCATAATTGGACTAAAAATAGCACCTAATCCTGTCGTTTCATTAACAATAACGTTTGTCCATAAAATACCTATAGCACCAATAATAGTAAATGGCATAAAGTTTTGGAAGGCATCTTTGATCGATGAAAGATATTTGTTTTGACTTGCCCAAGTACCAAATTTAATTAATACATCTTGAAATTTTTCCATTTTTTTCTCCTCTCTCTCAGATTGAATATAATTGCTTTAATATACTAGTTATTTAAGGATAGATGAACATAAAGAATAATAAGGAATATGGAGGAACAACAAAAAGTAACAGTTTATTAGTTTATTAAAGCGTTTACATTCCCTACATAAAATTTATCATATATTTGAAAAAAAGCATATATTTGTTGGTTTTTAGGATTTAAAGTACTAAATAGTTAAAATATAATTTTAAATAATCGTGATTTTATTCCAAAATATTACTGAAAAGAATTATTTGATTGACCATCAAGCACAGGGTGAAAAATACGATTCAGATAATTCCAAA
>CAYSWW010000235.1:0-2517 GCA_964434915.1 uncultured Coprobacillus sp. | reverse complement strand
TTTTTTGAAGGCAGGTTTTTCAATGCAGGTTTTTGAGACAGCTCATTGAATCGTAAATTTACGATAGGTCACTTCATTTATCTTTAATGTCTGAAGGTCAAGTCGACCAAACTGGTGTCCGCCGTACGGTCCTGATTCGCAATGCCGGGGCCAAGAAGGCCATCCCAACCACCAGCTTCCGCCATTGCTTCTACCGCGATGGCCAATACTTCGTCACGCGGTGGGACGAGGCCAAATTAAGGGTCCTTCCCTTTGAAAGGGCCAAATCCCAATACCCAGAAGAGTTCAAAATCTTCTGGGAGCAATAAAGGCCCTCCCATCAGAATAAACACCTAATTTTATTTTTTTTTTTGATCCTTTTTTTTTTGATCTTTTTCCCATCTGGGTCACGAGCAAAAGGATCTTTAATCGTTGATCCTTGGTGGCCCAGATGGGTTTATTTTATTATGTATCAAATGATAAATCAAAAATCGTTCACACAAAGAATGTACTATTTCTTCGAAACTAGGGAACGACTGAAGCACGTCGATTTATTAGCAATAATATATAACCTCAAATGCTATGTTGAATATCTTCGTGAGAGTGGTAAGCTTCCCACTGATGGATTAGTCGATTATTGGAAACAAATAAGAGATAAACCTTTACGGAGTTGGTGGCCTAACTATTGGCAATATAATGATATCATAAACAAAGATTATACTCCTAAGATTTTAATGAAGAGTGTTGAGGCTATGGAAGCTAGAATTCAACATCAACTAATTCATTATTCTCTCAGTAAGCTTCCAAATAAAATTAAAATAATAGATTTCTGGATCGTAACTAACGTCAACAAACTACCACAAGAAAGTCCAGCTTTGGCTGTGTTCGATGAGCAATTTCGTAATAGTAAAAAGGATGGTATGAAAAAAAAGTATATGATGATGACATCTAGGATAAATAAAGAATCACCTAATCGGGCTTTCGTTATTTTCCAATTAGAAGACTGGCGTGAGTCCGAAGAAAAGAAAAATAAAAGAGAAAATAACTTTATAATACAAAGAACACGTGTCGTCGAAATGATTGCCAAATGGGTTAGGATCTTATTTACTAAGTTAGCCGAGCTATGGTCTAAAGAACAATACAAGGAACATATGAAAAAAATAGATTCTATTGAATGGGTACTGGATTCTGTCAAACCAATAGAAGTTGACGCCCAATTACTTCGTTTGAGTCCGGATGATTGGAGATCATAAGAATTGAAATGAGTTGTTTTTTTATCATATCGAAAAAAGAATGAGTGAACTATTCACACCTGAAGAAATCAAAACATTGACATTGGTATTTCAATTCAAAAGATTGTACGACTATGCTACGGAGTTGGGACTACCTCGTAACCTCCTCGACAAATGGGAATGGAAAAAACAAATCAAATTTGAATCATTGGATCATAAAGATATCGATAAAATTATACAACCTCCAGTTGATACTACAGTACCTAATGTTTTAATGGATGAACCACATATTTTGACAAATAAAATTATAACAGCTCTTCTAGGAATCTTTACTGAAACCAAACTCATTCCTGGTGTCTATAATATCGATGATATTCGTATTTTAGACTTCTGGGTTTTGGCAAGTAGAAAAAAGATGCGTTTGATAGGTCCAGATCCAAATGTTCTTATAATCGATGAGTCTTTCATTTGGAACGAAAGGCATACTACAAAACCACCAGATGAAATTATGATCACATCAAAGATATTTAAAGATAAACCTGATATAGCTTTCATTAGTTTCAAAATTCATCCTTGGGTTGATCCTAGCATGTTTGATAGAAGAGTTGGGCCAAATGTTATTAAAAGATATGCTAATCATATGACAGCATGGTGTATTAATCTATTAAAGCCTTTGATGAAACATTATAGAAAAATATATTCACATGATCCATCACCAATGTTGGCTATTGACTCAATCAGATGGATGTTAGAACTCAAAAAACCAATATTTGATGATAAGAAAATAGATTCATTATTATATCCTAAGTAGATTAAAGAAGCATCACTAAACCTGAACTGTGATTTTATTTTTGGCTTCTTCCCTTTAATCTTTAATCAAAAATGTCTAGTAAGAAAGAGCTTGTTAAGGTTGGTTTTGATATCACCAACGAACCTGTTTCTAGATTACCTAGGAAACTAGATCGTGTTGGCTTCATATGTATTAATACATATGAAGGAACTTATAACTCTCTAGGAGATGGTCCAAGAAACGATGGGTTTACTATAGCTAACATGTTATATAAAACCTATGGTTATCAAGTGTATTACATCATGAACACTAAGAAGGAACCATTCTTAGAGAAGCTTAGATATTTCCTACAAACAGTTGAGAAGGAGTTAGTAGTCTACTATGTAGGTCATGGTACATATGTTAAAGACCAGAACGGTGATGAGGATGATGGGTATGATGAAGCTATGGTATTCTCAGACGGTAATCTTATAGATGATATACTAATCAAGACCGTAATTGAATATAAGAATGAGA
>CAYSWW010000234.1:0-2537 GCA_964434915.1 uncultured Coprobacillus sp. | reverse complement strand
GATCATCTCTTGTTAAATCAAATGAAACTTTCAATCTATCTTTAAGATAACCAAATAGAAAGAAGTCTGATGGTGATATATCTGGAGGAAATGGAGGGTGAGATGCCCTTTTAATTTTGATAGCATTAATGAAATTTTTAATAATTTTTGAGTTATGAATTCGGCAGTCGTCTAAATATATTTTCTTTGTTATAGATCCTTTCCAATTTGTTTCTTTTTTCAATTCTAATGCTGTCAATATATGTTCTAAAAAGTTATTCGAGTTATAGGGTGTTACGATATAGCGTATAATTTTCATATCCATTTACCATATCATGGTAAAATTGAAAGAGTATCATCTATATGAGAATGGCTTTCATATATGTCGTATTGTAAAATCAACGAGCACCACACAAAACGTGCGTCGCTCTCTGATTTTACGGCAAAGGAGTTATCTTTTGAAAATTGTAAGCTCACAATTTTTGAAAACAATTTATGTGATGGCATTCAAAGTTATCCAACGTTGTACATAATATTTGAAAACCCCTGAGAAAATTAATCAAACTTCTTAAAAATTAAAAGTCTTTCAATTTTTATGGGTAGTGTAAAGTAGAGTAAATCATTCAATATGAAGTTAAAATGACACTTTTGGATTTTCTGTGTGTTGCTTGAATTTCCTTCGAACAGTTCATTTTCTAAAATGTCAGTCAATATGAATAATATTCAATCTGATGAATCAGATTGCAATATCATAGGTGTAAGAAGAAACTTTGTTTATTATAATGACCAATTAGTGGCTATTGTTACCGAACCAATTGAATTTGGTTTGGGATGCCAGGTTTAATCAATTGATGAATGAATTGATTACGATGAAATTCAAGATGTTCCCCCTGAAGACCTTGCAGAAGCAATTCGCATAATTGATCAATATGAATTGCCTCCCCAAAGAGTTCCAATCCCTCCACCAACCGATCAGCCAGCATGGGACAATTAATTAACAAATCAATTTCGAATAAACAATTCCATTTTATTCCATTCTTTTTCCTTTTTCCTTTGAGCTTTGAGTAAATGAGATATTGAGTTATGAAATTATTTAATGAGATGTAAATTATGAGTTTTATCTTATAGTTTGGAGGTAAGAAACGTTTATTACCTTATATCAATGATATGATTTCGCATTATATGATGGTTGAATCTGATGAAATTACATATATCGAACCATTTATTGATTCGGATATTATATTAAACCATATACCACGCAAATATATGTATTGACATCAAAATTTCAATACCGCCTGTGAATATGAACGTCGTATAGTAAAATCGGCGAGTAGAGGCAGTTAGCCGCTATTCGCCAATTTTACTATACAATGTATGAAATCATTTCAATTTTTTATATTTTTCTACGTTTAGGTCAAATGGAACAAAAGCAATTTATAATGGAGAAGTGGTTATTGTCGTTATATCAATTTGATCATTTTTTTGAGGTTTTTAATAGTTCATTTATCATAGAAGTACATGTTGTATAGTAAAATCAACTTGCGGCCAGCTATCGCCAGTCTTCACGCTTGATTTTGCATCATCACTTTAACGCTTCACCTCACCTTTGAGGTTAAATTTCATCGGTTTCATATCACTTCATTTTCGATCAACATCGTTTTATCTCTTCGCTTAACTTCCGATCATAAAGTGATCGATACCCCATATAGAAAGAATAAAACTCACTTAATTTTTGAGAACTTGCCCGTTGGTAAAAATAAACGATTAGTTTCTGTGGTTTAAGATGATGTATTACAACCTAGATTAAAACTAGCACTAATATAAGCTCTGCCGTTGGGATATGAATCTGTTGTGTAATTAATTGTTGAGTAATATTTAGAGGAATCAGCGATATTACTGAATGTATAATCGTTTTCTGAAAGTGTGTTATAATCGGTTGGAGAGTTCGTGGAGCCTTCAATAGTCATCGTACTACTATCCCTAAGACTATGATCTACACTTGCTATAAGTAATATATCTCCACTTTCGTTATGGGTCACTTTTGCCAAAACTATATCCGTTCCTGATTCTAAATCTGAATCTGATTCAGATTCAACCGTACATATCATTGGGTTTATTATGAATTCGCCATAAGCTGTTATCTTAAGATATATGTTACAGGTATAATTTCTATGCCTAGATACAGATACTTGATCATATCCATTAACGACCAAATTTGCTATTAGAACTCCTTCGAATGTGTTAATTTGATCAGGTGTTAGCTTCATAAAAGCTAAATAGTTTGCACCTGAACATGATTTACTCACAGTAGTTTCGCTGTTAGTTGTTGAAGAGCTTGTTGTTTGAAGAATTCCAGTTGTTTCAAAAATGTAGGCTGCAATATTTGAACCATCTGCTACAGCAACAAATTTATCATCACCATAACAAACAGAATACCATTACCTGTCATATCTGACGCTGTCCAATTTAATCCGTCTTTACTATAATAAGCTATTTCTGATTTCTCTGCTATAATAACAAATTTTTCATTACCATAACAAATCGAACGCCAATTAGCA
>CAYSWW010000233.1:0-2541 GCA_964434915.1 uncultured Coprobacillus sp. | reverse complement strand
AATTTTGGAATTATCTGAATCGTATTTTTCACCTTGTGCTTGATGGTCAATCAAAAGTTTTGACAATAAAATATTTATTTGCCTCATATATGTATCTTGATTAGATATATGTTCTCCATATAAAACTTCATCTACCGACAGAGTTAAATGGCATGGTAGAATGGCAACTATTTCTAATGATGAATTAGAAATACCATTTTCAATTTTTGCTATATGACGCTTAGAAATACCAGTAAGATCAGCAAGCTCCTGTTGACTAATTCTTCTTTGATGTCTAGCGTTTCTAACGGCTTCTCCAAACCTTTTAATTGCTTGCTCTGGCACTATTGATCACCTCTATATTATTTTATCGTTCATCATATCCAAATGGTACAACCTTAAAATTCATCAAAATAGTGATTTATAGTACTCTATACCATTTTGATGAACGATAGATTATGCAAATTTAATAACATTAAAGGAACCACAGTCATCGTTTATTGCTAAGGATGTGCGAATTAAGTGGTTCTCTTTTATTGTATAAGTAGGAGTTTTTATGTAGTGATAAACATAGAAATTCCTTATACAAAAGATGATGAACTATTATTCTATCTTTTAGAGAAATATAAATCCTTTTCTAAGAGCAGAATGAATTGTTTAAAACAATTTATTTCTGTTCTTTTTTTGTTTATACATATACGTCCTCCCCCACTCCTTTCTTTTTTTACACAAAAAGGAAGGAGAAAAACATGAAAAACGATTATAAAAGAACAGATTTTAAAGAAGTTAAAGAAAATAATAATATGCATTATTTCATACACATACAAGGCGATTGGATTGAAATTCCTCTTAAGGTATTTAAAGTTTATAGAGCAAGCTATAAGAAAATTTACTATGAAAATAAAAGAGATTACGATAAGGTGTTTTACTTTGAAAATATTGATCTAGCAGTTCCTTATCTCAAGGATTGGAGTAGCGATAATTATATTGAGCAGATTCATCATCAAGATTTCATCGAAAAATTAAATTACGCTATTTCTACTCTCTCAAAAGAAGAACAAACGATTATTCATGATATTTATTTTGAAGAAATGATAGAACACCAGCTTGCAAAAAAATTACATATGACACAACAAAACATAAACCATAAAAAGCAAAAAATTCTAAAAAAATTGAAAACTCTTTTGTTAAATGCAGACTAATTTGACTTTCTATATGAAAAGGAATCTTTTCAGAAGGAGGGCATCGCATGAACGATGAAAAAAGAGTATGGATACATTGTCGAGTATCCAATGAACATGAAAGGTATTTATTAAATTATCAAAAGAAAAAATTGCTTCATTTAGTCAGTCATTCAAATTTAAGAGTTATTGGTATAACTAATGAAATCAGTAAAGGAACAAATCCTCATTCAAGAGAAATTTCCATTATGAAAACCCATGCCAAACGAAAGGAAATTGATGTGATTTTAGTTTATGATCCAACAAGAATACTCATTTATGATGATATGTTTGCAGAATTTAAAATGTATTGTGAAATGAATGATGTTGTAGTCATTAGCCTACAAGAGATTGAAACATCATTTCAAGGCTTTATGTTATCCAAGTAATCATATAGCATGTTATATCCCAATGATTAGAGGACCTCCAAATTTATGAAATCAAGAAAATATTAAGGAGGAACTATAATGGGATATAATCATGCTAAATCACTTCGACAATGGCAACAATGGAAAGAACAAGAAGAAAAAATATTAAGAGAATTGAATGTTGATGAAAAGTTAATAAAACAACTGAGAGAATATGATTGGAATATTTTCAAAAAAGAAAGATCGATCGTTTCTAGGCAGATTCTAACAAGCAGTAATTTCTTTTTGAATGCTCCATACTATGACAAAAAAGAAATCAATACGATTGATGATGTCCTAGATGAAATTCAAAATGAAGCTTTATTTACACATCTATCAAAAACAGATAAAATAACATTGAATATCATTCTCTTAAAAATACTAGGATATTCTACATCAGAAATATCTGCTTTATTAAATATTTCCTGCCAAGCTATTTATAGTCGAATCTATTATTTGAAAAAAAGTTTAAAAAAATAAAATCTCATGAAAGAAAATGCTACTTTTCCATGTCTATATAGTGTAGGGGGTTAAAAACAACCTACCTTAAGATCTTTGAAAAGTAGATAACAGCTATTAGATACGTTCCTAGTAAACGAGCCTTTCAGTCAATCCGCCATGACCAGTGATATGCGAGCGAATAAGATTGAACTGTAAAAACATCTAGCAAATGTTCGGCAATGAAATTTATTGGGGATAATGATACTCCTGCAATGCAGTTGTGTGAGATACCATACAAAGGTGAAATTCCTGTGAAAGCAATGCTACTGCTTGTCTAATAGTATCCTTAATGTTTTCAGGTATTCAGGGAAAAATGGAAAACAACGATTCATATGATAAATAACCAGATTCTATTTTGAATCTGGTTTTACATAGGAGATAATTTGAATGAAGATCAAAAGAGGACAAATCTATTTAGTTGATTTAAGTGATGG
>CAYSWW010000232.1:0-2544 GCA_964434915.1 uncultured Coprobacillus sp. | reverse complement strand
TTTTTTATAAGATAGCTCTGTTTCTTCTTTGATTTTATTTTCATCTCCATCAAAGTTATCTAACATGAGTTTTGTTAAGTCTTTTGGATCTTTGCATTCTTCTATATGATTCAAAAATGGAATAATACAATGAGCATATATCATTCCAAAGGCAACTTATACATCGTTCGATAATTAACTAGACTTTTTGATTAGCAATGTATCAGCAATAATCTCTTTTAATCTTCAAGATCATATTTTCAGTGTAATATGACAGGTTCATCATTGATCTCATCAAAATACTTGTAGATGCGTGCTTTTGATTTTTTTCACTCGTATTCCGAGAAGCATCTGCCTTGTAACTTTGCTGAAAAATCCTTCGCTCATATTCAACCATGAGCCATGTTTAGGTATGAACACAAATTCAAATCTTTCGGGGTACTGTAGAAAGATATTGTCTTGTAATCTCTGATATATGTACATTCAAGTTATCAAGTACAAGACGGATCTTATCGTCTTTGGGATATTTGCTGTCAAGCATTTTCAAAAATTCAATATAGTCGTTACTGTTATGTCTTTCACTAATCAGTGGGATCGCTTTTCCGGTCTGCAGAGCAGTTCATGCCATACAGTGAAGCTTTACCAAAATCAACAAGAATATGAAATAGAAAAACTCTTAAATCAGAATCATAAGCTTTATGATTCTAATTTTGTGCCGCACTCTTATATTTTACGTATACAAAGTAAATTTAAAACTGTACATTGATATCTATCAATAGTAAAATAACCATAGTGATTATAATTTAGGATGCTTTATTTAGTAAACTTAATCAACCTCTAATAAATATCATTGATAATCAATTGCAGAGAAAGGAATGATAGTGTGAAAACCATAAAAAAGATATCGCATGGACGATTAGAACCATTATTTTACATTGCATATAACATATTTATTTGGACAGAATATATTTTTTTAAATATAATATGGGGGGGGAAAAGGATATAGAAAACCCAAACAAAATGAAATAAACTTTGTTGTAAGCAATGTAACTTTTATATTTAAATCCTTTGAAAGGCAAAAAATGGCAAAAAGATTATATAAAAAGATACAATCATATTATCCTGGAGCAAGAGTTATTATTGCTGATGATAGTTCTCAATCTCTTAATTTAAAAGGTGATTCTTTAACTGTTATTCAGTTACCATTTAATAGTGGTTTGAGTTATGGATTAAATAGAGCATTAGAATTAGTTGATACACCTTTTGTTATGAGAATGGATGATGAGCTTTTAACACCATTAACTTGCATTGGCAATGAATTAAAATTTTTGAAAGATCATCGAGAAGTTGATTTGATTGGTTTTGGAGTTTTATCTACTCCAAAATGTGAATCACCACAAAAATCTTCATATTTATATTATAAACAACCTATGAATAATGCACCGTTACCATTGATAATACCTCATTTAACAGTTATAGATCAAAATCATATTGTAGTTGGAAAATCTCCTAATGTCTTTTTAGCAAGAACTAACAAACTTAAAGAAATTGGATGGGATGATCAAATTAGAATGATTGATCATAATGAGTTTTTTATGAGAGCTGCAGGTCATATTGTGTCAGTTATTAATCCAAATACTGTTATATTTCATTATCATAATCAATTTGATTCTCACTACCAAAAATATCGTGCTGATGTTCACAGTGATCGTATTTATATTATGAAAAAATACTCTCGCTACTAACTAGTAGAAAAAAATAATGACTTATCATTGGTACAAGTGTTTACGTTTATGCCATATAAGTTATATAGCACATCAATAACACAGAAATTCCTAACAATATATGATTGCTATTACACAAATTTTCCTTAAATAAAGAGAAACGTTACCATATTTTGAACATCCTATTAATTCATTATTAAACAACAGTATAACAAAAAGATGCTTTACTAACACAATTTAATAAAGCATCTTTGATATTTTATCCGTTTACATAACAAGTAAATCAGCTTTTCCTTTAAAATTAATCTTTTTCAACTTTTAAAACATTTCCTGTTCCAGCATCTATTTCCACTTCGTATTTGTTGCCATCTGTTGCTCTGACTGTAATCTCGAACTTATTGTCCTCATAGTCATAATCAACGTCCTTGATTGTTCCATTGACTTCATTCAAGGCTATTTCCTTAGCTTCTTCTCCACTGATTTTTTTCTGTGAGGCAGAAGTAGAAATGACTTCTTTATCAACATCTTCTATTTTCCCTGTATATCTGTTGATTTCAATTTCATAAATGTATTTATCTTTTTCAATGATGATCGTATATTCATCATCATCTGTTTCTGTAATTTTTATTGTACCATTAACTTTTTTTAATGCAATACTTTTTGCTTCTTCCAAAGTAATTTGTGTTGAAGATGTTTTCGTAGAAGTTGTTGTACTTGAAGAACCTGTTATTGTAGATGAATCAGTTGTATTTGATGAGCTATTTGTGCTTGATGAGCTATTTGTGCTTGATGAGCTATTTGTGCTAGTAGTTGTACTCTTCTTTGTCTTTGTATCAGAATC
>CAYSWW010000231.1:0-2550 GCA_964434915.1 uncultured Coprobacillus sp. | reverse complement strand
TTTCTATTCCGTTGTATTCAGCGTAAGCCCTGCAATCGCGAATCTGCCCTTCAATACTCTCTTCCCGCTGATTGTCACTCGAATACCGTGCGTAAATTACTGCTTTCATTCTTTACTCCGGATGTTCCATCATCATTGTGTAGTGACTTTCCTGTCCTGCTTTTTGAAAAATAAGTTTAAAAACATCTTTATATTTTCCAACCATATCAGGATCAATACTCATATTGAAATCATCATTAATCCCATGTGATCCCTCGTTCACAAAAGCAAGTAATGATTTACATATTAGTTTGTCTTGTCCATCAAATCCATCTATAATTTTGCTATAATCTCTTTGACCTATTATACCGAAATAATGCTCTAAAATGCGGCGCATTGTATTACAGAGTAACGTCGCTTCTGTATCAGTGCTCTTGATTTCTCTCCATAAGAGCTCATATGATGAATTTATTTGATTTTTTTCAAAAGATGTAATTTTTGTTTTTTCATTTATTTTACGTAAAACGAAAAACTTTTCTTTATATTGTGAATGCTTACGCCCTCGATCTAAATAAGTTATTTCTTGATGAAAGTATATATTATGGGTCAATATAAAGATTTGTTTAATCTTACCCCCATTTAGGCATTCTTTAATCAAACCTCGAACCAAATAACTAACAATAAATAGAATATTGCTATCAAGACTTGAAATAGGATCATCAATTACTAAAATCTTATCCTTTATTTCTGAGTCACGATCTAGCGTTCCTTTTACAAGCTGATAGTAATATAAGAATGTAATGAAGCGATGTTCTCCCTCGCTAAGTGTTTCTTGTACTTCACTACCATCTGGACGAATCAGCTTATAAAACATATCATCTTTTTTTTCGATTTTAAACCCATTAAATCCAAATCCCGTTAATATTTTATTAATTTCGTCAACCGCATTATCAATACATGCAACCTTTGTTCGTAAATCACGAATTGTTTCATTGCAATCCCTTATTTTATTTTTGAATGAATCTCTTTGAATGAGTAATTGAGTCATTCCCCGATTCTTGCCAGCAAGCTCAGCATTGTGGTCTGCTATTGTAGTATGAAGCTCTTTATTTGCTATGTAATCCCAAAAATTCTTAACAAAAGCTTCTCGTGCTGCTTTTCTATCTTTTAATAACCGATTATTGCTAGCAATTTGCTCATTTAATTCTTCATGTTCCTTAAGAAGAGCATCTCTAAAACATTTTGTGGATTCCAACTTCACTTCCATAGATGGATGTAAAAGTTTTTCATCAATTTTATGTTGATTAGCTTGTAATTCGCTAATCAATCCTGCATATATAGCTTTTGCTTTTTCAGAATTGAGGAACGGAACCGACTGGATATAATCAAGAAACGAAAGAAACTCTTCCTTAAATCCGTCTATAATTTGGTTATATAAATATGACAGCTCTTTTAATTGTGTAATTGATTGATTATAGGTTTCATCAAATAATAGATTTAATTCCGTGAGAATGTCCCCTGTCAATTCTCTTTGACAAAAAGGACACAACTTATCATCGTTAATGTATTGCATTCCTTGGCTAACCCAATCCACATTCCCCAAGCGTTCAATAAGTTTAGAGAAGTTTGATTCACCAGCCTTTACTAATTTTTGTGAAAACACATCAGATGTTTCTATTGATTCAATATCTGTAACATCTTCTTTGTATCGAACGGAAAATGAAAATCCGTTCAACAAAAAATAATCCTTTAAATCTTTCTGAAAAATTTGCTGGTATGTTTTCATGAGTTCCTCAAGCGTAAGTTGAGACTCAGTAGGTGAAAAAGATTTAGAACATTGATCAGCAAAAGCCTTCTTTTTACTTCTAAATCCTACTAACGCATGCGAAAATTGTTCACCTATTTTTTGTTGCACTATCCAACACTTAGCTTCAAAATTATCCTCAAGACTATTTATTTCGCTCTGTAATTTTTTAATTGAGTTTAATCGCGCATCAAGTTCCGTTTGATATTTAACTCTTTCTGCTTCCTTTTCTTCAATTGCTTTAAGCGTTTCTACTGCAGATTCTCCAATGGTGAAAATGCCTTGAATTGCATTTTTATCTTCAAAATTTTTCTCTACGAAGTCACGATTATAAATCAACACCTCCGAAGTCTGGTCTTTTACAATAAGTCCATTATTATAATTTTGAGGATTATTTAGAAAACGTGAAATAGAAGTTTTACCTGATCCATTCCCACCAAAGAAATAATTGACATGTAACGGCTCAATTTCCGCATCTTTAATTGTTGCTATATTTTTAATATGTATTTTGCTTATCATACGAATTACGCTCACTTACAATATTTCAATGATTTCTTTTTTGTACCACTCATTAGGAGCAGTCTTTGACAAAAACGCTTTTCTGAATAGCGGATAAAGATTGCCATAAGTCAACTTCTTCTCGATGATCGTCTTTATCTCGCTTGTTTGCAAGGGTATTATCTTCATGCCGTCAATCGACTGTGTGCCGTCGGATGAGTAGTATGGCGCCGACTTTCTCATGCGGAAGTCAGATATTACATTGATGT
>CAYSWW010000230.1:0-2552 GCA_964434915.1 uncultured Coprobacillus sp. | reverse complement strand
CATAAAAAAACAGGACATAATCACAAAAAATGAATGCAAAAAACCGAAAGTCAAAGATAATCATATTGATAGTAATAAATATAGCAGTTATAATAATTAATATAAGAATCAGTGTATTGAAAATAAAAACAATAGCTGTTTTTAGTCCCTTTAGTTTACATAATTTTATTACTTTTTAAACTACTAGTAGACATTATTAATTCATCCTTTTAAATCACTTGATATTATCAATATAATATTTTGTTAAAAAATCTTTACACCACTTAATCAAGAGTGGGGAAATGGAGGTAAAAATGAAAGATAAAATGATCGATATGGAGGTCTTATCTGAATATCTTAATCGATCTCGTTTTAATTCAACTGATGATGAAATAGCACTTTATTTATATGAACATAGAGATGAAATTTCAAAAAAAAGCCTAAAAGAACTGGCTGAAAAAAGTTATATTTCGCAACCATCTTTTACGCGATTTTTTAAAAAATATGGCGTCGAAAAATATCAGAATTTTCGTTATCATATGGCTCGTCATGAGTCCTATATGGAAGCTTACATGAAAGAATTAAAGCATTCATTTACTGGGGAAACGATTGATCAAATAAAACAAGATATTATTGAAAAGCAAATAGCTAATATCATTGATCTAAAAAATATTGATAATAAACGATTGCAAGAACTGGTGAAAACAGTAAGCAACTTTCAGCGTGTCATTTTTATCGGATCTGATTTATCAATGTCCTTGTTACGCAGTTTGCAGGCAGTATTAATGGGTCATCACGTTCATTGTTATACCTTAAAAGACCCTAGTGGGCAAGAATATATGCTTGAACGTAGTGGCTCACGTGATTTAGTTATTTTTGTTTCAATCAAAGGTAGATGGATAAAGGGAGTATATTCCCAGTCAACAATAGAAAAATTGAAACAAAGTCCGGCTTACAAAATGCTGTGGACCTTAGAACAGCCACACCAATATAAAGAGTTATTTAATGAGATATTCTTTTTTGGTAAATATGTCAATAATCTGGGGTATACTCAGTTAACTAATTTTGTATTTCTTTTTATTCAAGCTTATTTTCAATATTGTAATGAATAAACGATTAATTGATTCAAATTATGAATCATTGATACAACAACTAATATTTTTTTCCTGCTTTATTGTTTTATAATAATTGTAGATAAATCATTAAGAGGAGGAATAATAAGTAAATGAAAGCAATTTTTACAAAAGTAATTCTATTGATTGCTCTGTCTTTGTCACTTGCATCTTGTACAACAAATCAATCAACTGATACGACGGAAAATAGTTTAACAGTTCCTGAAGATAACGTTGAATTGTATCTTGCAGCCAGAGAAATTGTGACTTCGATGGCTATGTATGAATCTGATGCGATGACGGAACTTCAAGAAGCTCTTATCGAGCTAGATTTGAATGCCACGGTTAACGAAAATATAGCGAAAATCGAAAGTTTAGATGCGGCGACCTTAGACACCTTGGAAACTATTCGTAATGCCTATGCTTCGTTAGAACAAATCGATGAAGATAGTGTACTGGATATTTATGAAGATAATGATCTACCAGTTATGGGGCAAGTCATTGATAATGAGGACTCACAACAAGCCTGTTTGACCGATGCTCAAGATTTTAGACCAGTCTTAAATATGTATATGCTAGATGATCCAACTGAAGCAATCGGGACAATTTTATGTGTTCCCTCTGTTAGAGGATATTATTCAGAAACACGTGATTATGCGAACATTTTTAATGAAAAAGGATATAATGTACTCACTTTGGAACCAAGATTTAACCAAGTTGTTGAAGACGATGGGACTTATTATTTGATGAACTTAGATTGCATTAGAGCTATCCGCTATATAAAATATTATGCCGATGATCTACAAATTGATGTTGATAAACTAGTGGTAATTGCTGGTAGTAAAGGGAATTATATTCATATGATGTCTACACTTTACTATGATTTGACACCTACAGAATATGCTGATTTAATGGGAGTAGCTATTAATGATTATATTGATGATGAAATTGATCAGGTTGAGGCTAATGTTGCAGTACAAATTTGGAATTATGGAAATCTATATGCTCTAGATGAAAATAATGAGCTGTCATTAGATGATCGAGGTGTCTACAGTGAAGAAAATGCTAATAATGGTCTACAATTACCGGCTATGATGTTTATTGGAGGCAATCAAGATGCGATGGTATCGTCACTGATGCCTGATATCATTCGAGCATTAATTGATTTTAATGATGATGAAACTAAATTATATGATATTAATTGGGAAATTCATGTGTTTGATCAGGTTCCTCATGGCAGTGGTGCGGGTGTTGCGTATGAAAACGTATCTGCTTCCTGGGATGAAGTCGATGCTTTTATTCAAATGAGTTTACAATAATCGAAAGAGCAAAATTGGATAAAAAGGATCATGGTTTGCGTATGAATCATGGTTCTTTTTGATTGCTTTAAATAGACATTCTTTTTATAGGCACTCCACAATAACCTGGGGTTTCCAACTTGTGGGGTGTAGAATAACTTGG
>CAYSWW010000229.1:0-2580 GCA_964434915.1 uncultured Coprobacillus sp. | reverse complement strand
AAGTGAATACCGCAAATAATGATGGACTATTAAATAACGGCTCATCATTAGATGTTAAAGTTGAGATTGTCGAAGTCGGTACAGACTATGCTAATTTAAAAATCACAAAGACTAATTCTTAATGGTGTATTAATCTACTTATACTAAAACAAAAATAGCGAGACAAATGTATCGCTATTTTTGAGAAAAATTAGTGAAAAGGGTAAACTCAAAATGTAGGATGGGCAAAAAATAAGCAAAAAATATTAAATTAGCATTAAAATTATAATTTTTTTAATCTAAAAATATAGAAAACCATCAAAATTTTATTAATTTTCAATTTTCAAGGAGGAAATCATATGAAATTAAGAAAATATCTATTATTGCCATTAGTTGCATTAACTCTTGTTGGATGTGGTACTGAGACGTCTGATGATCCAGATACCGGAACAACAACTGAACCTGATACTGGGACAACTACAGACCCTGATACCGGTACAACAACGGAACCAGATACTGGTACAACCGACCCAGACACAGGAGGAGATTCAGATCCAGAACCAGTTGTTACAAAAAGTTTAGAAATTACTTCTTTACCTACTAAAACAACTTATAACGTAAATGAAACTGTAGACTATACAGGTTTATTAGTTCAAAAAGTAGATAAAACTGATGGTGTTGAAACATCAAGTGTCACTGTTGATTCAACTGATTTATCTTTTTCTATTCCAGAAGGTACACAGTTAACAGAAGCAAGTGAAGCATTAGAAGTAACAGTTTCTCTTTTAGATGATTCAGAAAATGAATATGGAAGTGTTTCTTTTAATTTAGTAGTTAATGCTATACAAACAGTTACTGTTACGTTTATGAACGACTCAACAGTAATAGATACAGTTGAAATCGAGGCAGGTAGCACAACAACCTATGATGGTACTACTCCTACTAAATCAGCTAGTGGAGAGAATTCATATCACTTTGTAGGTTGGTATGTTGAAGGAGATGATGATCAAACAATAATTGATTTAGAAACTTATACTTTTAATGAAGATACAACTCTTATTGCTTCGTTTAAAGAAACACCAACTACCACTACCGTTAGTCCGTTAACGTATACATATGACAGTTCCGTTAGCGGATATTGTGTATCTGGATATGATTCAACTAGCGGAATTTATGAGGTTGTTGTAGCAGATGATATTGATGGTGTACCTGTTGTCCAAATAAATATGGCCACCTCTGGTCATTTTAGATCAAATAGTGACATTACAAGCATTACGCTAGGAGCCAATGTTAAAACTATTGCTTCACGTGCATTCCAAGGTATGACCAATGAGAATTTAAAAATTACACTAAATGAAGGATTGGAAACAATAAATAGTTATGCATTCTATCAAAACACTGGTATAAAAGAAATCACAATACCATCGAGTGTGACAACTATCGCCACTTCAGGTTCTAATTATGTGTTTCAAGCTGCATCAAATTTAGAAACAGTTATTTGGAATACAACTGCAGTGACTTCGATTGGTATTTATATGTTTTATGGTACATCTTCTCTAAAAACATTTACTCTTGGTGAAGGAGCAACTATCACCGAAATTGGTAATTATGCATTCTGTCAATCTGGACTAGAGAGCACACCATTTGATATGTCTAATGTTACAAGTATTGGAACACAGGCTTTTTATCGATGTGAGTCACTTGCTTCATTTAATTTACCAACAAATTCAGAATTTACCCAATTACCTGCTGCTTGTTTTAGAAGTTCTGGTCTAACTGAAATAACCATTCCTTCAAATGTTTCATCATTTTTATCGGGTCCATTTATTGAATGTACATCTTTAACAAAAGTAACAATAGAAAATCCTAACTTGTCTCTATATACAGTATCATCTGGAGTCAGCGCTGCTTTTTATGGATGTCCTATTACTGAAGTTGTTTTCAATGGAACAGAAGAACAATCTAGGGCAGTATTAGAAGCCGAAAATGACAGCGGGGTCAACCAATTCTTTGGTACTACCGAAGTAACAGTTGAAGTTCAATGTACTGATGGTAATTGGACATATTCATATTCAGCTAGCGAATAATATAAAGCAGTAGAATTTATTATCTTTGTTTGTGTATTGATTGGACTCAGTTGGTTGGTTAAATATTGAACAAAAACCAACTAAACTGAGGCCTATAATATCGTGCACGTTAGTAGACATTCTAATTAATATCAAATTATAAAAATCATTTGGTTATAACGAAGAGAAGCATCTAGCATCATTTTGAAAAGACCTAAAATTTTTTAAAAAAAATGGGATTTGCGGGTTTTTAAATAAATACAAAGGATTTTATAGCTCTTGTTTTAAAAATAATCATAAGAAAATTGAATTTCTAAAATATTAAATTTACATTAAAAAATTTATTTCTTTATCTATAAAAGCAATAGATAATTTAATATTTATAAAAAATTTATAGGAGGATTTTTAAATGACTAAAAAAGTTAAATGGACGTTACTCTCGTTATTATCAGCGGTTATGCTTGTTGGATGTGGAACTGATGTTGAACCTGAAGAACCAGTTGAAGAGGAAGAAGAAATCACTGAAATCGAAAGA
>CAYSWW010000228.1:0-2608 GCA_964434915.1 uncultured Coprobacillus sp. | reverse complement strand
AAGAGCAAGAAAGAGGTATTACAATAACATCTGCTGCAACAACATGTTTTTGGAAAGATAATAGAATTAACATAATTGACACACCAGGACACGTTGATTTTACAGTAGAAGTTCAAAGATCTTTAAAGGTTCTTGATGGAGCTGTAACAGTTTTAGCTGCAAAAGGTGGAGTTCAACCTCAAACAGAAACTGTTTGGAGACAAGCTGATAAATATAATGTACCAAGAATGGTATATGTAAATAAAATGGATATTACAGGAGCAAATTTCATGTTATGTGTTGAACAATTAAAAACAAGATTACATGCAAATCCTGTTCCAATCCAATTACCTATTGGTAGTGAAGACAATTTTCAAGGAATTGTTGATTTAATTAAAATGAGAGCATTTATTCATAAAGATGATTTAGGCAAAGTAATCGAGGAATGTGATATTCCAGAAGACCTAAAAGCTATGGCTGATGAATATAGAGCTAAAATGATTGAATCAGCAGCTGAGCAAGATGAAGAATTAATGATGAAATATTTAGAAGGTGAAGAATTATCTGAAGATGAAATCAAAAAAGGATTAAGAATAGGAACAATAAATAATCAAATTGTTCCAGTAACATGTGGTTCTTCATATAAAAACAAAGGTGTGCAAGAATTATTAAATGCAGTAATTGATTTTATGCCATCACCACTTGATATACCAAATATCAAAGGTGTTGACTTAGCTGGAAATGAAGTTGAAAGAAAAACATCAGATTCAGAACCATTTGCAGCACTAGCATTTAAAATTGCTACAGACCCATTTGTTGGAAAATTATGTTTCTTTAGAGTTTATTCAGGAACACTTGAATCAGGTTCTACAGTATTAAACTCTACAAAGGATAAAAAAGAAAGAATAGGAAGAATATTACAAATGCACTCTAATCATAGAGAAGACATTGATAAAGTATATTCTGGAGATATAGCTGCAGCAGTTGGATTAAAAGAGGTTACAACAGGTGATACTCTATGTAATCCAGAACATCCAGTTATATTAGAGTCAATGGAATTCCCTGAGCCAGTTATTGATGTTGCTATAGAGCCAAAGGATAAAGCAGCTCAGGAAAAAATGGGAATTGCATTAGCAAAACTTGCTGAAGAAGATCCAACATTTAAAGCTTATACAAATCAAGAAACAGGTCAAACTATTATTGCAGGAATGGGAGAATTACATTTAGATATCATTGTTGATAGATTAAAAAGAGAATTCAAAGTAGAATGTAATGTAGGAAAACCACAAGTTTCTTATAAAGAAACAATTAGAAATAAAGTCAAAGTTCAAGGTAAATTCATTCGTCAATCTGGTGGTAAAGGACAATATGGTGATGTTTGGTTTGAAATGGAACCATTAGAGCCAGGAAAAGGAATTGAATTTGAAAGTAAAATTGTTGGTGGAGTTGTTCCAAAAGAATATATTAAACCAATTGAACAAGGAATGAGAGAATCAGCAGAAAGTGGAGTCCTAGCTGGATATCCAGTTACTGATGTAAAGGTAACATTAGTAGATGGTTCTTATCACGAAGTTGACTCTTCAGAAATGGCATTCAAAATTGCAGCTTCTATGGCTTTCAAAGAAGGATGTAAACAAGCTAAAGCAGTTATTCTTGAGCCAATTATGAAAGTTGAAGTAACAGTTCCAGAAGAATATATGGGAGATGTTATTGGAGATGTTAATGCTAGACGTGGTAGAATCGAAGGTATGGATGCAGTAGATGGAATGGAAGAAATCAGAGCATTTGTTCCATTATCAGAAATGTTTGGATATGCTACAGATCTACGTTCTAGAACTCAAGGTAGAGGAACATACTCTATGGAACCATCTCATTATGAAGAAGTTCCAAAATCTGTTCATGAGCAAATTGTTAGCTCAAGAGCAAAAAAAGATTAATTAAAAGAATATTTTTAGTCTAATAGAAAATAAATGAATTATTATTCATGAGCAAAAAAAGACTAAAAGTACTTGCATTTTTTATTAAAATGTTATAAAATAAATGCAATTTAAAAAGATTTTAAATTTTATATTAATAATAAATAAAAGTAGCTAAAGGCTAAGTA
Organism: uncultured Coprobacillus sp.; assembly: GCA_964434915.1. GTDB lineage: Bacteria > Bacillota_I > Bacilli_A > Erysipelotrichales > Coprobacillaceae > CAYSWW01. Next base: position 525 of record CAYSWW010000228.1, on the reverse strand, counting down.
AATTTAATGAGATTATACTTGCATTAATTAGCTAATAATAAAGGAGGAATAAAATTATGGCAAAAGCAAAGTTTGAAAGAACAAAGCCACACGTTAACATTGGTACTATCGGACACGTAGACCATGGTAAAACAACAACAACAGCAGCAATTACAAAATATTTAGGATTAAAAGGTCAAGCTCAATATACAGCTTATGATCAAATTGATGGAGCACCAGAGGAAAAAGCAAGAGGAATCACAATCAACACAGCTCACGTAGAATATGAAACAGATAACAGACACTATGCACATGTTGACTGCCCAGGACATGCTGACTATGTTAAAAACATGATTACAGGTGCTGCACAAATGGATGGTGCAATATTAGTTGTATCAGCAGCTGATGGACCAATGCCACAAACAAGAGAGCACATCTTATTAGCTAGACAAGTTGGTGTTAAATATATCGCTGTTTATCTAAATAAATGTGATATGGTTGATGATCCAGAATTATTAGAATTAGTTGAAATGGAAGTTAGAGACC
>CAYSWW010000227.1:0-2634 GCA_964434915.1 uncultured Coprobacillus sp. | reverse complement strand
ATATGTCGTTTCAAGACCACACTTTTTTAGCTTGAATAAATATTAAAAACAGGAAAAATATATTTCCATATAATTTCTGGTTAAGTCTTGTCATCTTAACTTAATGACATTGGCTACAATAAGTTTTTAGCTAATAAGTTTTTGATAGATTTCATCAATATCAACATCTTGACTTCTATCAGTATAAGTTGCATCAAATCCTTCATGACTTTGATATCTAGGAATAATATGAATATGAAAATGTTTAACTGTTTGTCCAGCAACTTCATTCATATTTGTAATAATATTGAATCCTTTTGCACTAAGTTTTTCTTGAATGAATTGGCTTACTTTTTTGACAACTGACATCATGTGCCCAAGTGTTTCATCATCTACGTCTAGAATATGATCAAAATGTTGCTTTGGAATCACTAGGGTATGACCATCCGTTGCTTGACTTAAATCCAAAAATGCAACACAAATATCATCTTCATAAATAATTTTACTAGGAATTTCTTTTTTTATAATTTTACAAAAAATACAATTGTCCATTTTAATAACCTCCAGTAGTTATATTCTACAACAAAAAAAGAATAAGGGAAACCCTTATTCAAAATATTGATCTGAAAATTCACTAATTAATGATTTTAATTTTTTATCATGAACATCAAAATTGTATTTCTTTAAATAAATTGCTTCAACTTCTTCTTGAATTTCAGAATCTGATGACAGAGATTGAACAATTTCATCTGTATTACTATGATCAGTATTATACAAATAAATAACAGCATAAGTGTCATCACTTAATTTAATTGCTTCACTATAAACACCATCTTCTTCAATAGCGCTTAATTCTTCTAAAGCACTTAATAGATTTTCATCTAAAGTTGTTGTATTCTTTGTGACTAATCCTGCATCTTCAGAATCATCATATTCTTCCATCAAAGCATCAAAATCATCTTCACTTTCAACTTCTGTGATTATTGAAAGGGCTGTTGATTCTTTATCAACAACAATTTGTTTAAAACTTGTCACCTGATACTCTTGAATATAACTTTCTAAATTTTCATTGAGATATTTCTCTCTTAAAAGTTCTTGTTTAACAGCTGGAGCAATAATTTCATCGATATAATCTTGTTTTGTTTCATAGCCAAGATTTTGTGCATATGTTTCTAAATCTCCTGTGTATAAAGAGTATGTTTCAGTCATTTCTTCGATAGCTTCATCAATATCATCTTGTTCAAGTTCTTGTTCAGCAATGAGATTAATAATTTCATTTAACACTTCATTAGCACCATATTGATCTAAGAGTACTTCAAAGTAATCTTGTTTTGTAATACTAATATTACTTCCACTGACCATCACCTCATTACCATCTGTGATTTTGACTTGATAGTTATTACTCTTTCTTAACACAAACCAACCAACAATACAGCATACGACAATGACAATAACAATTCCAATAACAATTATTATTTTTTTATTTAACTTTTTTAGCATGATTATTCACCCCTCAATTCTGCTCTTTCAGCAAGAGCTTCGTCAACAAGCGTTTGTATTTGGTTTTCAATTTCTTCGCTACCATAAGTTAAATCATAAGAATTAAAAACCAAATAAACCAAATAATCATCATAAACAAGTAAAGGCGAATCAATATCAATTGTTTGCAATTCATCTTTTATATCGTCTTTATTAGTACTTGAACAATATAAGAAGTAATAACCATCATCACCTTTAATGGCTTCAGATACTTCTCCTTCTTTTAAGGCCAAAGCTTGTTCTTCAACATCACTACAATAAGTACTGCTTAAACCGGATGTTGAATCTACAATACCTAAATTTCCTTTTGCTGAACTTGTTGAATCATCAGAATAATCAGCCGCAATATCTGCAAAAGATTTATCTGTCTGAAGTAATGATTGAACTTCTTCTAATTTTTCGCTTTCTTCTGTTGTTGGATTATCAACATCGCTCATTTCAACTTTAATTAAGCTAATATAACGAGGTGATTCCATTGTGTAATAATCCTCAAAAACCTCATCATAATTATCTTTAACGTACTGTTTTAAAAATTCAGCATATTGTAAAGAATAGAGTAGTGTTTCTTTATATGCATCCATATCAGTGTATCCTGCAGATGCTAAGGCACTTTCCAAATAAGTTTCTGCATCATCACCGTATGTAGATTCATAATTTTCTTCTATACTAGAAACAATTTCTGAAGCATCTTCTTGCATATCGGAAGTTACTGGAAAATTGGCTTTTATTAATTCATCTAATATATATGAAAATAAAAGTGTTTCTCCAGAAGCTGTTGAAGAAAGTGTTGTATAGACATCATCTGCAAGAATGTTAAAGCCATCAATTGATGCAATGACATCCTTTCCGTCCTCTTGAACAGTTGAAGAACATCCGCTTAAAAATAATAAACTTGCGAGAGCGAGTCCTGCAATTTTTTTTCCTTTCATATAACCCTCCTTGATTTTAACACTATTATTATACATGATATCAAGATTTTTTCAACTTTTGTAGGCTATTACACAAAATTTACTGATATTTTACCATAATATATAATGTGCATAGAAGGAAGGTATTGTATGAATAAGATAATATGAAGTGACCTCCTAGTTGCCAAAACGTGGATTACGATTCATA
>CAYSWW010000226.1:0-2648 GCA_964434915.1 uncultured Coprobacillus sp. | reverse complement strand
CTACCAAGTTTGGTGGTACCTGGGAACAGATCGTGGATCGATTCCTGTACTGTGCTAGTTCGTCTGAAACGACTAGAGGTAGTAATACCATCACTGAAGCTAATCTCCCAAGCTACACCCATACATTCAGCGGTACTAACGTTACGGATAGTCTAATGTTTAGAAGAGTTGTGATCAGTGGGTCTGACACTCAAAAATTATTCGGTACAATGGGTAGTAGTAATCCTGTATTTACTATCAGAGTCAAGTTCAACTTCATCTTCATGGGCTCCGTTTGCCAGTAGCTGGATTCTCTCTCGAGTACTTCCAATCCAACAGACCAATTAAAATTCAACTACACACTAACAGGTATACTTAGTAGCTCAGGTTTAAGTGAAGAGTTCATGACCCATACATCACTGTGTTCTGCTGGCAAAGAACAGCTTAAGCCTTCGCAACCTTGGTTCGCAGTCAAACTGCTCGAGGTCTTTAGACCGTTGCTCGCGGTTTGGACCAAAGGTCCTCAGGCATCGACCGATGCTTTCAAGGAACTGTTTCCTTTTTTTAATCGGTAAAAGTACAACCATGAGTAGTTCATTTCTTGAAAAAGTCTATGACTATATAAAGGATAATTCTTCATCGACAACAACAATAACCACGACAGAGACAACAACATCGACATTGACAAGTAGCTCGACAGGTACAACCTTTTCAAAAACAGTGACTGAAGCAACGATTGTCCCGATTCCAATTCCAATCTTAACATCTACAAGGGTGATCTCCGAATTGGGCAGTACCTAGCTGGAACCAATGACTGGATATTAGCTTCCTATCGTATGAAGGATATCGATACCATCTTAGAGAACCATTATGATGCTCTAACCAAGCTTAAGCAAGTGTTAATCGATGTTGGGATTGCAACAACGACCACGGAAATCGCTGAGATCGCTTGAAACTCGCAAGCGAGTGAAATGACAGCATAAAAATAATGGATTTAATCCAAGTTTGCTCTGAACGGTCTAAAGACCTCGAGCTCGCAAGCGAGCGAACCAGGCCAGAGATGGTCCTTCAAGACCCTGAGCTCTTCGCAGTGAAACTGCTATAGGTCTTTAGACCGTTCAGAGCAAACTTGGATTAAATCCATTATTTTTCCTAGAACGTTAGCAACAATGATAGGAAAAAGGCATCAACATAGACACTGTTCCCAGCGATGTCAGTGAACCACACGTTGAATTCTGGAGTTGTACTTGTGTAGTTGTACTTAGCGATGTACTTCTGCGGCACATGCAGCCTCCCAGCCAGTGATTGCTGCATGCACTGCAGCGTAACGGATACGTGCAATTTGGATGAAAAGATCAAAAATAAAAAACGGCCACGAAAACCTCTCAATCATTCATTCTGAAAATTTTCAAAGGGCTCGTTCCCTCTGAACAAAGCCCAGAACATATTTTGATAAGTTCTCAAATTGAATACTCGATGATCGAATTTTTGAGTGCTTTGTGAAATGAAAAAAATAAACATAAATTCTCAATTTATGTTTTGACTTTCACTTTAACAAACACAATAAAGGTGCCGAATTTCTTTTTCATGTTTGAAGTGAAAATGGTCTTGGTGCTACTCGAACGGGTGGTAATATCCCAAATCCATGTACAGTGGAAAAAAATAAGTAAATGTTAATTTCTCACTTTTCCATGCAAAAAATCTCAATTTTGAGTGCATTGAATTCTTCAGAAATTTCCCTGCAACAAGCTCTCAATTTTAAAAGAAAACCGATTAATTTTTTTTTAATTTTTATTTTAATTTTTTTTATTCAAGAGAACTTTTTATTTAACTCACTCTTTAACTGTAGAGAAATGTTTGATCCCCTCTGCAATAAGCTCGTGGAAAAAAGCGGGTTTCATGTTAAGAAATCCACTCTCATTGTTCTGATATCTTGAATCAACAAATTCACTTATTTCTTCTTTTTTCTTATAATGGCTGTACTGTCTTATATACGCTTCGATTTGCGCATTCTCAAAATCAAACTTCATCGTGATAATCTTCGGGAGGTGATTCATCATTAATTATTGAAAATTCAAAATCAAGATTAATCCATTGTGGCTTTATGGTTATATGCTGAGGACGCAATGGAGGAAATATTGCATCAAGGAAAACCCGATGTGAGCATGGAACATCAATGTCAATGATTGAAGAAATGATAAGATTTTCACCACATTCACATTTATCAATACTGCTATGGTAAAATCTAGGTAAATATTCATTTCTCACTTTTATCTGTATGATTGATTTGATGATATGGAACAGGAGACACATTATTGATTTGATTCGGATTATCGACAGCCTCGCTGGTCTGTTGGTGAAAGTTAAATTTGCTCTAATCATTACACAATTATCTCACATACAATACATTCGATATCATATTTATTTAACATTTGTATTCACCACTTTAATAAAGAATTTAATATAGTATTCATACTATGAATCAACCTATATATATATATTGGTAACATTTCAATCATTTCGACCAACATATATCAATAGGGAGGTGCAAATTATTTGTTTCTATTATTTATATTATTATTTAGTATATTTTCTTTCATCACTGAATATATATATTTCCAACCTTAATATTGAGTTCTGACATAGATATTTATGATTTTTGTTCATAT
>CAYSWW010000225.1:0-2659 GCA_964434915.1 uncultured Coprobacillus sp. | reverse complement strand
ATTTTAATTGAATTTACACTAAAGTTTCTAGTGTGTTAATTATAGACCACTTACATTTCGTCTATTCATCAAGTAGCCAGGTTGATATATCTGTGATTTTGATTCCTTCGAATTGATAGTTTTCATGATGAGTACGTGCAATGAGAATTTTAGGATAAGCATCTTTAATACTAAGCAATGGTGATACTTCTCTTAATAAGGTATCTTCATCAAGAATATTATCAGATACTTGTATATAGAGTTTTTCATTACGTTTCATTGCGACAAAATCTATTTCTTTCTTATATAAAATTCCAACATAAACCTCATATCCACGACGTAATAATTCAATCGCAACAATATTTTCCATGACACGACCATAATTCATATTTTTAGTTCCTAACTTTGCAAATTTAAAGGCATGATCACTTAAATAATATTTTTCACTTGAAGATAAATATTTTTTTCCTTGTATATCATATCTTGGAATTTTATAAAAAGCAAAAGCATTGCATAAATATTCAATGTATTTTCCTACAGTTCTATGATTAATTTTGTCTCCATTATGAGTCAATACATGAGTTACATTTCTTATTGAAGTTAAATTAGAAATATTATCCATTAAAAAATCAACAATACGATCCATTAAAATTGGATGACGAATCTTATATTTTTGTCGAATATCTCTAATAATCAATGTATTAAAAACATCCAATATATAATCAAAACGATCCTCTTGATTTTTATATAAATAAGAGCCAGACATACCACCTTGTAATAAATATTCATCAAAAGCTTTATACTTATCATCATTATTATTATAATCCATATATTCTTGAAAAGAGAAAGGGAAAATTTTAATTTCAAAAGTTCTTCCTGTAAATAATGTTGCAAGGTCTGAACTCAATAAAAAAGCATTTGATCCAGTTAAATATATGTCATATTGTTCGCTGGCATGTAAACTGTTTATGACTTTTTCAAAGTTATGACACATTTGCACTTCATCAATAAGAACATAATTATTTTTTTGAGAGTCATATTTATTTTGAATGTATTGATACAAGTTTTTAAAATCTGTTAGTTCTATAAATTCCATTAAGTTGAAATTGATATGTATAATGTTTGCTTCTTCATCATGATTAATGACATATTCTTTAAATGATTCTAATAATTTTGATTTTCCACTACGTCTAACACCAGTGATCACTTTAATATCTGGTGTACCCATAACATTAATGATTCTTTGTAAGTAGTATGGTCTTTCAATTATTTTCATACTTGTCACCTCTATCACTAGTATATCATTTTATTTCCCAAAAATGAATAGAAATTAATTTTTGGGAAATAAAAATATAAATTCATTATCCAAAAACAAACAAAATTTGATATAAAAAGAAATATATATGTGTGAATATCCAAGACAATTCAAATATTTTTTATATTAATGTTAGCTCATCATTTTTCTTTAAAAGTGAACTAAATATGTTATAATTGAATTAATATGAATGTTAAAGAAGGGTGCTATAAATAGAATATGAATCTATTTAGTAGAAGAAAAGAACATACAAATTTTCAAAAATATCGTTATCATAGACGTAGCTTTTGAACCAATGTATCTATTATTAACCATTAGAAGTATTGGTTGATCGTATAAAAAAAGAGGATATGGTGAATTTAAAGGAATGTATGAGTTTCCTGGGGGAAAAGTGGAATTAGGTGAGACGCCTGAAGAAGCTTTAAAAAGAGAAATTCATGAAGAGTTAGATGCTAAAATTGAAGTTGATTCTTTTTTCTGTCATATTCATTATCAATATCCTGATTTCATATTAGAAATGGATTGTTATTTATGCCATCTAACAGATACTCACATTACTTTACTAGAACATATGAATTATCTATGGATTTGTCCATCGCAAGAAGACATCTTATGGGTTCCAGCGGATGTAGAAGTTATTGAAGAAATAAGAAAGAGGTTTATTAATGGATAATACACTGATATTTTCAAGTCAAAATATTCAATCAACAAAGCTCATATATAATGATAAAAAAGAAAACAAAAAGGTTATTACAGATATAGAGAAATCATTGTTAGATTGTGATTCTTTTGATATATCTGTTGCCTTTATTGCTTCATCAGGACTTGCTTCTATACGCGAAACACTTCATATTATCTTTAAAGATTTTAATACAATATTATTATAAAATAATCACGTTCAATTAAAAATAAAAATCAACCGTTTAATTTAATTTGCAGAATCTCTGGTTGATTTTTTTAAATTAATGTACTAATCAACAAAAAGCATGAAATACAGTACGAAATAAGTTTAGAAGATCTTTCTACCACTCAGTATATCGATAATAAGCCAATAGCTAAAATAGATTATTTGAAAGAATTAGGAACCGAAGAAAAAGCACTTCGATTTTTAAGGCAAGAAATGGAAATGGGAGATTTTAGTGATTTTGTTTCTGTTGATGAAGATGAATTGAGAAGTGCCACAGGTCTTGAAATAGATGATGATGGAAACTTCTATGATCCATTAGCAAAGGATTTGGATAATGATGGTGTAAGTGATAGATATGATCATGACTTTAAAGATAGTGATTATTTTGAAACAACTTATGATGTTGATTGTTGAACCGCAAATTTTTTAGTTCCAAAAGTGATAAATTTATTCAAATT
>CAYSWW010000224.1:0-2666 GCA_964434915.1 uncultured Coprobacillus sp. | reverse complement strand
CTTACAAGCTTCAATGATGTCCTTCATTTTTGATGCATCTTTTACTTCTCTATCCGCTCTTCTCATATTCTACTCCTTTACAATCACTTATATCCTTTTAATCGATTTATCAACATATTGATTGGCATCCAAATATGCAAAGCAATATATATAAAATAAGACATATCGGATGGCTTTTGACTCTTTATTGGCAAATAATCAAGATCAAATTTACGAGCATAATACCTTGCTTTACACATATGCCAGCTATTTGTAACAATATAACATGTTTGAAAACAATGTTTTTTCATTATTTCTGAACTATACATCATATTGTGGTATGTGCTTTTCGCCCGGTTTTCAATTAATATTCTTTCTTTTGGAACATGATGTTGAATAGCATAATCTCTCATCGTATAAGCTTCACTATATTGATTATGAATAGCTCCACCACTAACTATTATATAGTTGATTTGATGTTCTTGGTATAACTCAATGGCTTTATCAATCCGTGTTTTCAAAATATCCGATATGGTTCCATTATCATTTGTCGGGTATCCACAAACAATAGCACAATCTCTCACTAAGTATCTATTCTTTCCATTTTTATCAAAGCCTGATTGCGATATACCAAGTCGTTTCTTTTCACAAAACCCTGACTTTCCCAAAATAAATTTCCGATTTCATTGCGTTTAAAAACGACCAAAGCCACTTTACTAATATTCAACCTACAAAAAGCATCCAAAGTTTTCTTAACCAATAAAGAAGCAATTCCTTGACCTCGATATTCTTCATTAACAGCTGTATGATAAATATAACCTCTTCGCCCATCATGTCCACTCATCATAACTCCTATAATCTTACTTTGATCTTCAGCCACAAAACATGTTTCAGGATTTCTTTTCAAAAATCGAGCAATACCCTCTTGAGAATCATCAACATCATTTAAACCCATACCTTCACATGATAACCATAAGGCATCAATTTGATCATAATCTTCACATTTCATAAGTCGTATATGCATATTTATAAGTTCTCCTTTTTGACAACATTCTTTACTTTTTCTTTTAAAATAATTTCAATTATTTCATTCTCATTATTCAAAGTCATTGGATTCAGTAAATATAATGATTGACCATTTTTAAAATGAAAATCATAGCTATATATTATTTATTGCGTTGATAGTTGAGAAGCTGGTATTTTCATATAACTTTTTTTAGGTTCTATGATAACTTCCTCAATATCTTCATAATCAACATATTCGCAGACATCTTTATTTCTCAATATTTGCCATAAATCATATATTCTTTCATGCAATTTATGATGATTCATAAAACGAATACCTGTTTCATGAAATTCGACAAATTGTGATGCATTATTTTGAATAGAAAATGCTCCCATTTTTCCTAAACCCAAACCATAACTCATGAGTTCTATAAACATAAAAAGAATAAATACAACAGGTCCTATGAATATCACAGTTTGTTTTGTTGCTTTGTAATAGCCATAAAAACAAGCTACAGCCACAATTATCGCAAGAATCACCCATTGACATAATTTTCTTATCAGATATTTTCTGGTAAGAGGTCTTCCTAGTGAAACCTAAGATGATGTTTTTTGATAACCTAATAATGTTTTTTCTTGATATTTTTCAATCTCTTTTAACAATGGAATCATTGGTAAATCTTTTTCTTTATAGAAATCTATTTTTGATTGGACTTCTTTGATATCTTCTATTGAGTTTTAAATGTATTCAGATTGTGTTTGTAGACAATCTTGAAAAGATAATTGCTGATCAATAATCAATCGAATATCATCAACACTGATTTGCATTGACCTTAAAAATTTAATTATTAACAATAATTGTACATCATGATCATCATAATAACGATAACCATGATCATCTCGTTTTGGATGAATAAGCTGTTCCTTCTCATAAAAGAAAATAGTTTGTTTAGATAAGCCTGTTCTTTTTTCTACATCTTTTGTTTTCATGTACAACACCTCTTTCACCTTCATTAAACACTATATACTTAGTATACAGTCAAGAGAAATTTTTATTTTTTTCAGCTTCTTTCAACTGTTTCATTACACGGCAAGGAACGCCACCTGCTAAACTATAGGGTGGTACATCACGTGTTACTACACTGCCAGCTGTAATGACTGATCCTTCGCCAATTGTAACACCTGATAAAACCACAACATTTGCGCCAAGCCAAACATTCTTTTCTATGGTAATTGGTAAGGCCTGTTCTAAGCCTTGATTTCTTTGCTGAGCATCTAATGGGTGATTAGCTGTATAAAGGCCACATGATGGTCCAATAAAAACATGATCTCCAATCGTTATTTTTCCTCCATCCATAAAATAACAATTCACATTCACAAATACATCTTTTCCAAAATCTATATTTATTCCATAATCACAAGTAAACGGACTTAAAAGAGTGAGATTCTCTGGTTGAGTCCCCAACAACTGATTTAGAATCTTATTTCTTTCCTTAATCAAACTTGGTTTTAACTGATTCAAAGCAAAACATAAATCTTGTGCTTGTATTCTTTCATCAATTAATGTTTGATCATTATTAGCATCATACCACATTCCTAATCTCATTTTTTCTTTTTCTTCCATAAAATATCCTTTCTGTTATGAAGTGACCTTTGTCAAGTATAAATTACACATTCATAAT
>CAYSWW010000223.1:0-2708 GCA_964434915.1 uncultured Coprobacillus sp. | reverse complement strand
TATTTTCATATAATTCCTGGTTAAATATTGTCATCTTAACTTAATGACATTGGATCATGAACAGATCTCTTTTTTATACTTTTTCATTCTTTATTACTTTTTCTCATTTTATCTCTTAAAATATCCGCAAATTCCTCTATATAATACTGTGTCTTGTCTTTTTTCCAAAAAGCACAATAATTTCTTTGAAGCTGATTATGATTTTTCTGTAGTGGTATGATTTTTATATTCTCTTGTTGTTTTTTTTGCTTTCGAGCATGTTCTATCGGCATATATCCTTGATTAATAGCCACTAATAATCTTGCTTCTTCTATATCATTCGCAAATATGTAATGACACTTTAATCCTATAATATTTTCATAGAATTCCTGTTCGATATCCTGTTGCTGCTTTGAAGCAACCAAAATACATGTTTCTTTTTTTAAATCCTGAACATCAAGATAGTCCTTTTGACTTAAAGGATGATTCGTTGATATTTCTATATAACATTCCATATGTAATAAATGATAGTTGACATAATCATCATGAAAAGCTCTTCTTTGATCACTGACAACCAAATTTGCCTGTCCGCTGATTAAATAATTATACAGTTCTTCATGATTTCCTCTTTTTAATTCAATAGATACATGAGGATATAGACATGAAAACTCCATCATCGCTTCTTTAAGCTCTTTACCTGGATATCCCCTTAAATATCCAATCTTTAATATATTTTCATCTTCTTCTAATTCTCTTGTTCTTTGACATAATTCATCTACTTCATCTAAAATATTTTTACAATGTTCATAAAAATATTCTCCTGGTGGAGTCAATGTAAAAGATCTTTTATTTCTAGTAAGTAATTTGACTTTCAATTCATCTTCTAATGCCTTGATTTGTTGTGAAATCGCTGATTGAGAAATATAACACTTATCTGCTGCTTTTGTAAAACTTTGGGTTTCTACAACTGCTATGAAATATTGCATTTGCTTAAACATAAAATTAACTCCCTATCTGTATTATATTTTATAATTCATGTAAAAAGTAAATTCTCACTACATTAGAATTTACTTTTATTACTTTAAAACAGTTTTTTTAAAATATTTTCTAATCCTTTATCTTCAATTGATTGACAAACAATATCTGCTACATCTTTTAATGACTGTACAGCATTGCCCATAGCGACACCTGTTCAACAATATTGAATCATATCTATATCATTTGTTCCATCTCCGAAGTCATAACTGTATTTTTTATCAATTTGATAGTAATATAATACTTTTTGAATCCCAACTGCTTTTGAAAGTGTTGGTGAATAGAGTTCAAAAGCATTATCTGTACCATGTTGATCATATGCTATCACTTAGCTAAAATCATCTTGAATTGCCTGAATAACTTTTTCTTTATCTTTATTTAATACTTTGATTTCACTTTTAATTGTTTTTTTTAATACTTCATTTAAATCAAATTCTCTTACAAAAATATGTCCCTGATTATATTTTGAAAAAAATCATAGAGTTCATGATGAGATTGATCCAAATAAATATGATTCGCTGACTCTATCATATAGTCACAGCCTAAATCATCTAAAAGTTGAACAATACATTTATAAAGCTTATAATTCATACAATCTTCATAGAGAGATTGTCCATTAAATTCAACATATCCACCTTTAGCTAAAACATAGCCATCAAATCTAGCCGATAAAATTTCCTCATTAAGTATCGCTTTTGGTCTCCCACTGGAAATGAATATTTTATGTTCGCTTGCTTGAATTCTTTTCTTACTTCAGCAGAAATTTCACTTATCTCTCTGGCATTATCTATCAAAGTTCCATCAATATCAAAAAATAAAGCTTTTTTATTCATATTCCATTCTCTTTATATAACAATCTTTTATTCATCATAATCAGTTTGGGCAGATAAATAAGTCACTTATCTAATTCTTTAATTTTTGCTTCTAATATGCTTTTGACAGTTGTAACTGCCTCTTTCCCTAATGTAAGAATTTGAGGATACTCATCACTATTCATAACTTTTACAATGACTTCGCCTGCTTTATCAGGATTTCCAACTTGTTGATGATTGCTCTTATAATGACAAGGTCTTCTTTCTCCTACAGTTTCATTATAATCATCTATGACTGATTGACTTCCTTGTAAAGATTCTTTATCAAAAAATCTCGTTCTAAAAGCTCCTGATTGTACATCCATAACCCTAATACCTAAAAAGGTTCTAATTCTTTCATTAATCCATTTGTAAGTAATTCTAGTGCGGCTTTTGATGCAGCATAATAACCAGATACTACAGTAGATCTTGTCACTGCAATAGAAGTCACATTTATAATTGCTCCAGACTTTTGACTACGCATACTTGGCAAAACTGCTTTAATAAGTTCTATTGGTCCAAATAAATTAGTTTGAAACATATCACTGCCTCAATTTCCCCTTCTTCTACTGCACAAAGATAGCCATATCCAACATTAATTGTTAATACTCTTAGCGTTATCACATACATCTAAAGATAATGCTAAGACTGTTTCTGGATAATCTTTGACTATATCCATAACCTTTTTCTTATTTTTTGCTGTAACAATGACTTGATCTCCACTTTTTAGCGCTGCCTTGCAATTCCAGCCCCAATTACACTTGAACAGTCTGTAATCAACCATGTTTTCATCTTTTTACCTCATATAATTATTTCATTAAAAATTTTCTCATAAAAAATAAT
>CAYSWW010000222.1:0-2774 GCA_964434915.1 uncultured Coprobacillus sp. | reverse complement strand
CATAGAAAGCCTAATTATTAAATAATAATATTTACAGAGTTTTTTTCACACACTCGGTAAATAAAAAGGTGGCGTAGATTACTATATCTCTACACCACCAATGGGTTTATGTTATCACGACCACGCTAGTTGACAAAGAGCCATTAAAATAAAGCCCCTATTATTTGTCATTTATTAAATTCTCACACAATACAATTAGGAGGATTGATCTATTCCCAATCCTCGCACTTTTTTAGCTCCCACTTATGTTTATTGGTAGGGTTCACCGCTTTTTATTTTCAAGCCGTTCACTTATCAGTCGCCAACGGTGGGCGAACGATATTTTCGAGCCGTTCATTTATTAGCCGCCAACGGTGAGCGAACGATATTTTCTTGGATATTGCTATCCTCTAATATTATTATACTCAATAAGTTATATTATTTCAAGAAAAAATATATATCTTACATAAAATTTCAAATAAAAATAGAAAATTGAAATGTATGAACCAACATAAAACATTGGTATATGTTATGGAACAACAACTAGCATATTTTCAATGAAAATTATTATATGTATAAAACAAGAATTATATTGACATACGTATTTTTACGTGTTACAATTTATATTGCAAGGGGGTAATATATTTTGAACATACTATACAGTAAACAATCAAGAAAATTTATAGATAAACAAGAGAAAAAAATTCAAGATCAAATAACATCAGCAATAAATAAAATTCCTCTTGGTGATATCAAACCTCTTAAAGGCTATGATAATCACTACAGGTTAAGAGTGCGTACATTTAGAATAATTTTTATAATAGAGGGCGAAGATTTGAAAATATTGATAGTTGATAATCGTGGTGACATATATTAACAAAATTATTCTGATATGAAAGGAGAATTCATATGTTAAGAGATAAAATTATAGGTGCTGTAGATATAATGAGTAATGAGGATTTAGAATTTTTATGGAGCTATATAACAAACAATATAACTACTACACATAAAACTGCTAGTCAATTATCATCACAACAAGTAAAAGCCTATTTAGATTCAATCGAACCTGTTGAACCAGATGAAAAAGACCTTGAAATGCTTGCAGAAATACAAAATAATCCTGATTGTATGGACTTTGATTGATAAGATAATCTAATACTGTACAAAGAGGTGACATTAAATGAAAAAATTATTTTATCCTGCAATTTTTCAAATAAAAGAAAATGGTTATATTGTATATTTCCCAGATGTTGAAGGCTGTTCAGCAGAAGGCAGTGATATGCAAAAAGCTTATGAAACAGCTTCCGAAGCTCTAGGTCTTGTATTATCATACTTAAAAAATGAAAAAAAAGAGTTACCCACCCCATCAGCTCCACAAGATATCAAAACATCTGAAAATGAATTTGTTGCCGTTATTGAATTTGATATGATGGAATATCTAAAAAAACATAATGGAAAAGCAGTAAAGAAAACTCTTTCCATACCTCAATGGCTCAATGAAGAAGCAATGTCCAGAAATATTAACTTTTCAAATGTTCTTCAGGAAGCTTTAATTGAACGTATTGAAAACAATTAAATTTTAATCTTCTGTTATTAAGAAAGCCCATGCTGACAGTGAAACAGAACCCTATAGCATAACAAAATTTTTTAGCTCCCACTTATATCTCTTGGTATGGTTCACTGCTTTTTCTTTTCAATCCGTTCATTTATTAGCCGTCAACGGTGAACGAACAATATTTTCTTAGATATTCCTAGCCTCCAATGATACAACAACAAAAAATCCGGTTATGTTTGAATAATTATGAGAACAATACTTTGTTCGGTTTTTGTTAAAGTGTCAATGATCATTGACACTTTAACAAGATTGAATAATGATTTTGATTAATATCTTTGTGTTTATAAAAGAATTATGTTATAACAAAAAGATGCTTATTATTAGGGAGGAAAAATTATGGAGTATAAACCAGAGTTAAATTTTTTAACAGAATTTGAATTAAGTGAGGATGGAATGATTTCTGAAATTAAAACTGAGTTTAATATAATTAGATTAGCACTTTCACAGATAGATGAACTGGGCAAGGATTATATTAATATGCTTGATAGAATAATTGTTATGCCTTTAAGAAAGTTGTTATGCGAAAAAAATTCAGTTTTAAGAAAAATATGCCCTAATTTTAAAATGCCCCCAATAGATGGGGTTAACTTTAATATTGATAACAGCAGATTGCATGTACAATTAGCACCCTATAAAATTTCAGATTTTCACACATGGATTTGTATTGATAAATGGTTAAAACAAAAGATAGCATACTTTGATAAAGATTTCAATGATATACCTCAAATAATTGAAAAACAAACTTTTAAAAATATTTTCAATAAATTGAATAAAACAGAAAAAAATGATTTTTCTAATTTCTTTGAGAATGGGGCTAATATAAATGCCGAACATGCAAATTTTTATGTTTTAAAAGATTCGCTTGATGTGAATGAGAAAAAATACATCTTTGAATTAATGAATAATGCCGGCTATTATTCACTAACTGTTTATAGATTCATTAAGCATTTATCAGATAAACGAGGGGCACACATCGATTTGGAAATTGATCCTTTGATTACTATAATTAACCGAGGAATCAACGCAACACCAATTCAATGTATTGCAATACAACTGATTTATGCTGCAAAAAAACAAATTTCTAAATTAGAAACATATTGGCATGATATGCCAGATTTTTATGAGCTGGGCATGTGAAAAATTTTCTGTAAATTAGCTTTCTATGATAATTACAATAATT
>CAYSWW010000221.1:0-2788 GCA_964434915.1 uncultured Coprobacillus sp. | reverse complement strand
AAATAATGGAAGGAGAATAAACTATGAAAAAACTATTTATGATGATACTTGTTGGAGTACTAGGATTCACAATGGCAGGGTGCAGTGATACATCTAATAATACCGATCAAGTTGAAAATAAAACAGAAAACCAAGAAGAACAAAATGAAAATTTAAATCAAAATAAAGATTCTAAATCTTTAGTTGCATATTTTACGTATGCAGAAAATGCAAATTTACCAGATGATGTTGATACTTCTTCTAGTGCAAGTATTCAAGTATGGAATGATGAAGTTACAGGAAATGCAGGAGTTTTGGCTCACATGATTTCTGAATATACAGGGGCTGATTTATTTTCTATTAAAACAGTGCAACAATATCCATCTACTTACGATGAAACAGTAGATCAAGGACAAAGCGAAAATGAAGAAAATGTTCGTCCTGAATTAGCAACACATATTGAAAATCTTGATGAATATGACACTATTTTTATTGGTTTCCCTAATTGGTGGTATGATATGCCAATGGCAATGTATTCATTCTTCGAAGAATACGACTTTTCCGGTAAAACAATTATTCCTTTTTCTACATCTGGAGGAAGTGGTTTTTCTAGCACTATTGAAACAATGAAAGAGTTAGAACCAAATGCAACTGTTGAAGATAATGGTATTACCATTGGTGCATCAAATGTTAGAGATGCACAAGAACAAATGAAAGAATGGTTACAATCATTTGGATATTAAATGTCAAGGAGTGAAAAATGATATGAAAAAAATATTTTTAATCACGATTAGCTTATTACTTGCAATTGCATTAGTAGGCTGCTCCACATCAAACGAGAACGCCACACCAAAAACAGCTGAAGATAAAAATGAAGAAGTTAACAATATTGCAGTAGATTCAAATGATATTTTAATCGCATATTATTCATATAGTGGAAATACAGAAAAAGCTGCTAAAGAAATACAAGCACAAACCAATGGAACTTTATCAGAAATTACAAGAAATGAGAATTATCCTGAAAACTATGATGAATTTACTGAAATTGCCGAACAAGAAATTCTTAATGAAGAAACGCCTGACATTACTATGTCGGTAGAAGATATTGAAAACTATGATGTGATTTTTATAGGCTATCCAATTTGGTAGAATAAAGCCCCAGCAATGATTCGAACATTACTGACAAAATATGATTTTAGTGGAAAAACCATTATTCCGTTTTGCACAAGCAGCAGTGATGGAATTGAAAACAGTTTAGAGGTATTTGATTTAGTAAAAGAAAATGCAAATCTTAAAGAAGGATTACGAATTAGTAATTATGAAGAAATTCCTAATTGGTTACAAAAAAACGGAATTGTAGAATAGGAGTGTAAAAATGAGAACATTAACAAATCGTCCTTATATTTTATGTCATATGATGACTTCTTTAGATGGGAAAATAACCGGTCCGTATTTAAATGATGCTCATTGTCAAAGAATCATGGAATTATACGATAAGCAACATGAAGCTTTTGGAGCAAAAGCATGGATTTGTGGAAGAAAAACTATGGAGGAAAACTTTACATTTGGTAAAACTCCTAAGCTAGAAAAAGTGAAAAATAAAATTTCACGTGAAGATTATCTTGTACAAACCGAGCATTCGGTTTATACACTATCACTAGATCCTTCAGGAAAACTTGGGTGGTCTACAAATTTCATTGAAGCATATAATGGGCGTTCAAGTGCCCATGTTGTAGAGATTTTAACGGAAAGTGTATCAGATGAATTTTTAGCATTCCTACAAAAAATGAATATTTCATATTTATTTGCAGGTAAAGATAAAATTGATTTATCTATATTATTAAGCAAAGTAAAAAATATATTGAAGGTAGATGTTTTACTGTTAGAGGGCGGAGGAACTTTGAATGGAACTTTTATGAAAGAAGGTTTAATTGATGAATTGAGTCTTATGCTGGCACCTCTTGCAGATGGATCAACAAATATGCCGACGTTATTCGATGTAGGAAAAGACACGAAAACAATGGAATTTCTTTTAAAAAGTGTAGAAAAAATTGACTCAAACGAACTATGGATTCGATATAACGTAAAATAAAGGAGATGCCTATGAAGCATAAATTATATAGCAGAACTATAATAGACATTTTATTAACAATTATCTTATTATTGCAGATGGCATATATGTTAATTGGCGAAGTGTTACATGAATGGTTAGGCATTGTCATGTTCTTACTATTCATCATACATTTATTTTTAAACCACAAATGGATAAAGAATATTTTAAAAGGTAAATATTCTTTATTTCGTGTATTTCAAACTGCTATAAACCTTTGTGTATTTATTTGTATGGTTTTATTGATGATAAGTGGTATTATGTTATCGAAATATGTATTTACTTTTTTACCAATTTCCGGTGGCATGAGTGTAGCAAGAATCTTGCATATGAGTGCCTCTTATTGGGGATTTCTATTCATGAGTATTAATTTAGGATTTCATTGGAGTATGATTTTGAATATATTTATAAAAAAGAAATAAACAAAAGTAATAAAATCTATTATAGAGTGTCTTGGATTTATTCTCTTTCTTTGCGGAATATATTATTTCCATGAACAAAATATTGCTTCCTATTTATTCTTCAAGAATCAGTTTGTATTTTTCGATACTAACATATCATTATTCTCATTTATAATGCAATATATTATGATAATGGGAACATTTACATATATAGGACATCAAATTAAAAAATGTATTTTAAAGCAAAATAAAAGGAAAAGATGAGAATGCAGACCTGTTATAAACAGGTCTTTTTTAT
>CAYSWW010000220.1:0-2918 GCA_964434915.1 uncultured Coprobacillus sp. | reverse complement strand
TTAACTTAATGACATTGGTTCATGATCTCCTTTTTCATTATTTTATAATATATTGATAGACTTTTGTTTCAAATGATTTTAAAGTAATAACACCTTTTGTTTTTTTATTGATATCCATATCAATAAAATCTTGTTTTAATGTGATAGCTTGAGGATGGTTATTATAATTTAATACGAAACAATATTTATTATGTCATTTTTCCCTTATAACCAATTCACATTCTTCAGGTAATTGAATAGAATTCTTTTCCGATTCAATAATGCCAGCATATTCAAGTAATACTTTCACATTTTCTCTTGTAAATGTTCCACCATAATGTAAAACAGTTCCCTTTCCATAGTGAGTTTCAGTCAAAGCAGCTTCTCCAGCATAATAATTATCCATGTAGGTTGCAAGAATTTGTGCATGACCTGTTGGCGTTAAAATTTCATTAAATGTTCCTGTATCTAATGATCTTCCATTCCAGTTCATAGAAACTTTTTGATTTCTAGGACCGACAATCATAAAATCATTAACTTCTGTTTGTGTCATATCTGATAACAATCCTGGTGTAGAGCTCATGACACAGGCACCTGTTGAATCTTTTAATCCTGATCTTGCCCCGATGATTAAATATCCTCCATTATGAACATACTCTTTAAGAATCTGTGCCTGTTTTTCATTCATGATGACTTGATGAGGAGCAATAATAACAGGATATTTTCTAAATCTTGACTGTCAGTATGATCAAGAAAATATAAAGAATCCATAGGTGTATGATTTAACTGTGATGCAATAAAGATTTCAAGTTCACTGGTTGCTGTTAAATGATTATGCCAGATATCTAACTGTGCATCCCAAATATTATCATAATCACGAATCATCGCAAATGATGCTTTAAAATCAGCTCTAGCAATATTGTTAATAGCATTCATTCTTTTATTGATTTCCTTAAGTTCAGCAATTTTACGATTATCTTTATTATTGTAGTCTAATAACCCATGCCTATACATTTCCATTCCTTTTGTTGTTGTTCTCCATCTAAAGAAATTAATAAAATTAGCATCATGAGCAATACTTTGCATTGTCCAAAGCATCATTTGACCTGGTTTAGGCGAAGGAGCTAAAGATGTACACGTTCAGCCATTGGCATCTGACTGTTGTTCCATAATACCAAAATGAGGACATACTGATCTGATTTTTATTAAGTTTTGACTTTTTTTCTGTCATGTAAATCATTGGCTTTTTCTAGATCTCTTCCTACAATGAAAGAAAAATTTGGATAGCTATCATAAGTATAAACATCTAAAGACTCATCAACAATTCTATGATTGTCAACATTGATAAACATTCCATTTGTTGTTACAAAATCTGTTTCTTTTTTATATTTTCTAATGATTTCGCTTTGCATTTTAAAATATCGATTGACAGTATCAGATACAAAACGTAAATAATTTAATTTTTAATGAGGATTGATAGAGCCATTAACAGTTGGACGAGAAACATAGATTTCCTGCCAGGCTGTATATGTTTGATTCCAAAAGACAGTTTCCCATGCTTCATTTAATTAATCTAATGTTTGATATTTATTTTTTAAAAATTGACGAAAAGCGAGGGTATCACTTTCAGAATAATATTCATTGACTTCACAGTTGATTTCATTATCAAGCTGCCAGCCAACGATTGCAAGATGCTTTCCATAATGTTTCGCTATTTTTTTACAATGATTTGTGATAATTCAAGCCATTTTTGAGAATTATAATTGACATATCTACGCATACCATGGCGGAATTTTGTACCATCTATTTTACAATTTAAAACTTCAGGATATTTTTCAGTCAGCCAGGCATGTGACGTAGCAGTTGGTATACCAAAAATAATCTTCATTCCGTCTTCTTGTTCTAAATCTAAAAATTCATCAAAAAAAAGAAAAGTAAATTCATTTTCACGTGGTTCAATTTGACTCCATGCAAATTCTCCAATACGTATGACTTCTATTCCGTTATCTTTCATACGCTGTAAATCTTTTTTCCATAAAGATTTATTCCATTGTTCAAGGTAATAACATACTCCTAAAGTAAGATGACTCCATTGATAATTTTGTTTTTACGCATAATATTTTCTTTTTTAATTATGAATCGTAATCCACGTATTGGCAACTGGGAGGTCACTTCATATTATCTCCTGTGTTTTACAGTCATGTTGTATAAATAATAGAGAGAGAATATCAATTTGAAAATATAATCTATCTTATAAGAAAAACTTATAGATATGATTAGAAAGAAAAATTGTTCATATAAGTTCAATGAATATAATAGTAAGTGAAAGAGGTGGTTATCATTGAATAAAAATTTAATTGTTTATTTTTCAAGG
Source organism: uncultured Coprobacillus sp. (assembly GCA_964434915.1). Taxonomy (GTDB): domain Bacteria; phylum Bacillota_I; class Bacilli_A; order Erysipelotrichales; family Coprobacillaceae; genus CAYSWW01. The sequence goes on along the minus strand of CAYSWW010000220.1, from coordinate 565 downwards.
AGTGGAGAAAATTATGTCAATGGACAAATTGTTTTTTTAGAAAAAGGGAATACAGAAATAGCAGCTCAAATCATCCATGAATATTTAGATAGCAGTTTATTCCAAATTGAAACAGTACATGAATATTCCAAAAATTATCATGAATGTGCTAAGCAGGCTAAAAAAGAATTAGAATATAATAGTCGACCTAAAATAATTGATTATGTTCATCGATTTAAAGATTTTGACAATATCATTTTGTGTTATCCAAACTGGTGGACAACAATGCCAATGCCTTTGTTTACTTTTTTAGAAAGTCATGAAACTAAAGGGAAACATATTTATCCATTATGTACCCATGAAGGCAGTGGAATGGGGATAAGCAAAGGTGTTAGCAAAGGACTATGCTCAAAAGCAATTGTTCATGATGGTTTAGCAATCAGAGGAAGTCAAGTCAATCATTCAAAAAATCAAATAGAAAAATGGCTTAAAGACTGTCATTTAGGTAGTGTCAAATAAGTTATGAAAAAATGAAATTTTTTCATAACTAGAATTCCATGGGCGATTCTATGTAGTAATTCAACGC
>CAYSWW010000219.1:0-2976 GCA_964434915.1 uncultured Coprobacillus sp. | reverse complement strand
TTAATCCACCTCCAACCTTCAGAAACGCCGGCACTAAAGGCATTTTTTTCTTGTATGGTTATTTGTTTTCGAAAAAACCTTAACAAATTATATCCTTTTTGCGATATTATTCTGAAATGGATACATAAATGGCTCCACAACTGTTCCTTCTTTGTATTACCTTGCAAAAATCTATGCCAAAAAACAATTGTATTAAAACCTATCCCATAATATGTATTAGTTTTATTCCCATATGTTGAAGTTCTCGCATCTAAATGTTCATATATAGCATCTGATACAATAGCACTTTTTATTCCACGCAACCATGCTTTATAAAACATAGCAGTATCATCATGATATGAATAACCACTTCTGTCCAGCCACAACTCATCCTCGAAATGAATACTCCTAAATTTTTCAACATTGGCAAAAAAACAGGTCCATGGCGCCGACTGTGTCTCATAAATCATACATTTACCAATCTCAATATCTCTATCAAACGAATAGCCGGTTGTATGTAAAACACTATTATATCTTCCCTTATGAAATATTGTCGGAACTGCATTTCCTGTCAAAATTGAAACTAAAGTCTGTAAACCCTTTCGAGGGAAGAAACTAGTTAACGGGCCAGCAGAAAATCCATATTCACCTGATAAAAGCGGTACTGCTAGCTTTTGTACAAAATCGCGTGAAAAACTTATATCATCATCAGTAAACAATGCATATGGAGTTTGACATTGTTGCAAACCATATAAACGCTGAATAACCATCCCCCTAGCACAGAAAAAAAAGTGTTCATTACCAAGTTGAGCATCAGGTAAGGGACTCCCTTTTGGCAAAACCACGATTATATCCTTTGGTTTTGGCTGCAAGTCCGAGATAGATTGTAAGAGTTTTTTATATTTTGCCTTAGCTTTTCCCGTGGTTCGTATTATTACAGAATACTCTAACATAAATAATCCTTTTCATTATTTTATGATTTTTCTCAGAATTCTAAATCCTAAATTTAATAAATTGAATCTACGTGTTTTTATATCAACAACTTCAAAATGTTCACTTGAATTATAAGTATGCATGCCGTCCAAATAAATTTTAGTAGTATAACATAGATCTTCTGGAAAGATTTCCGATAATACCTTTTCCGAATAGCAACTTTCTCCATCTATGTAATATTCATAAAAAATCAAATTTTTCCCATACCCATCATTACAATTTGTTGAATTTTGGGCTGGTCGTATACATGCATGATCAAGCATAAAATTTTTTCCGGCAGGTCGTGTGCGGAGTGGTGAATCAGTTTCTATTTCCTTATCAGGACATTCATTGTCTAAATCAATCATCAGTAACTTGGGATGAAAAGGATCTTTAACATTATGTGTTAATGCAAATCTTTGCTCCTTCCAAATGAGTGGAGTTGTATCAGCATAATTTACATTATCTCGCAGTATCTTTACTTTCTTCCATTTATACGGAAAATCAATCGCTTCATACAAAAGTAAAGAATTCCCGGCTTCCGATTCAGGCATCAAGAATATTTTATCTTTTGACTCTATAATGTACGGATATGAAAGATGAAATTTTTCAGTAATAATGGGCACCCATTTTATTTCCCCACGTTCTTTAAGCTCACAACACCCCAGAATCCCTCTACATTTTATGTAATCATAAAGTTCCGAAAAAATATAAGTTTTACCATCTTTTTCAATAACAAATGGATCCGCAGCCCAATAACGATATGAATTTTTTATAATAATAAATGGGGTATCTCTATCAAAAAGGATACTACCTCTTTCTTTTTTTCTCCATGCTACATTCCAACTTTCAGCAAATAGTGGAGTAAATCGAATATTCAACATCTTCATGCATCAATATTCCCTTCATTTTTTTTGACTAACTCTTGAAATAAATTCTCTACAGAATGTACAGTACCAGAAGTATTAAACATTTTTCCCCTTTCATATGCTCTTATTCTATAGTTTTTAAGTAAAGCAGCATCAGTTAATAATTGTTTTATTCCGCAATATAATGCCTTTTCGTTATTATCGACAATTAATCCATATTCACTATTGTCACCTAATAATTCTTGCATTCCCGAAACCTTCACAGTACATACTGGAGTACCCACTATCAATGACTCCGTAACTGCAGTTGAAAACCCCTCTGACAAAGAACTACAGACAAATAAATCACATTTTTTTAGATATTTATACGGATTCTTTTGATAACCTAATAAACTTACCGAATCTATCAAATTGTATTCATTTATAAGTTTTTCTAACTTTTCTTTCTCTGCCCCTTCTCCCAATATATATGTATGAATTTTAAATCCAGATTGTCTAAGTTCATAATGTACTCGTATTAATCGATCAAATCCTTTGACTGGAATTAAACTTCCCATTCCACATATCTTAAACTCATTCTCCGAAAAGATTCCATTATTAGCTGATTGCTGGGCCAATTTCAATATTAATTCAGACTGATTCGTATTATATAGTACAACTCCCTTATTATTTATTTGAAACAAATTCATAAATCTTTTTTGAACATCGTTTGAAACTGACACTATTCTATCAAAAGAACTATACGTCGCTTCCGCTTCTTTCTGATTCCGAAACATACTTGTAGCATCTTTCATATCGCTCATTGTTTTATGAATCCAACACACTTTCTTTGTCCTACTGTCATTGCAACCACTTATAATTCTTGCAGTTTGTCCTTCTAGATATGAAACAACAATATCAAATGAATCCTTAATCAACCATTTATAAAGCTGCTTGGGCGAAAAAATTTTTAGTAAATGTCCAATACCAGGAAACGATTTTCTAAAACAATACTTATATTTCACATTTGGAGACAAAAATTTTTTATTTATACCATTGTCATCATATAAAGCGACTACAGTAATATCAAATTCTTTCTTATTCATGCGGTTTACAAGATTCACAAGAACTTTTTCAGCTCCGCCATGTCCCAAATTTGGAATCATAAACAAAATTT
>CAYSWW010000218.1:0-2999 GCA_964434915.1 uncultured Coprobacillus sp. | reverse complement strand
TATGAATCGTAATCCACGTTTTGGCAACTAGGAGGTCACTTCATATTATCTTTTGGCTATTATAATTTATTTAAAAATGTTTGTGTAATAAAAAGAAATGTGTATAATGGTACTGAAAGGACGTGAAACTATGGAAAGACTACAAAAGGCGATTGCTTCAAGCGGCTACACATCACGTAGAAAAGCTGAAGATTTAATTCGTCAAGGAAGAGTCAAAGTCAATGGTGAAGTCATCAGCGAATTAGGATTTAAAGTAAAAAAAGGTGATTTGATTATGGTTGATAATAAGGCAATAGAGGGTGAAAATAAAGTCTATTATCTTTTTTATAAACCAAAAAAATGTATTTGTTCATTGAATGATGAATTAGGAAGAGAAACAGTTATAGATTATTTCAAAAATGTTAAGGAGCGCATTTATCCTGTTGGAAGATTGGACTATGATACAACTGGTGTTTTATTTATGACAAATGATGGAGAATTTGCCAATTTAATGATGCATCCTTCATCACATTTGGAAAAGGTTTATGAAGTAACAATTATCGGATTAATTAATGGTGATACGCTTCATCGTTTAGAAAAAGGAATATATCTAGAAGGAGTCAAGACACTTCCATGCAAAATTAAAGTGACTAACAAAGATATTGAACATCAAAAATCTATGTTGATGATTAAGTTGATTGAAGGGAAAAATAGGCAAGTTAAAAAAATGTTTGAAACTATGGGACATCAAGTCACAAGATTACATCGTTTACAAATTGGAACAGTTAATTTAAAAGGATTAAAGCCTGGTGAATATCGACGACTTAAACCTCAAGAAGTAAAAGATTTAAAAGCTATGGCAATGACTAAAAAAGAAAAGTATAAAAGAAGATAAATGTTTAATAAAAGAATATCAAAGCAAGGATATTCTTTTTTTGTCGTTATTTGTATGATGAAGTTTATTGCAGAGAAGAATAATATGGTTATAATGGTTTACAGGAGGTAATGAAATGCGTAGTGTGATTTTAGAAAAACAACAAACCAATGTATGTGGGATTTGTGGAGCAAATGAACCATTCATTGAATATAAAGAATTAGAAGGAGTTCGTTTTATTTGGTGCAACAAATGTCATACAATTTCATTTTTTAAAAAGCCACAGAATGATGCTAAAAAACAATTAATTGAAAATGAAATGAATTTCTATCATATTGATAGAAGGCAAAGATAATAATAAAAAAGAATCAACCTCATCGATTGATTCTTTTTTATTTATGTTGTTTATTCTTCGACAATAGCACCAACTGGACAAGCATCCATAGCTTCTTTTGCGCTATCTACTAATTCAGCAGGTACATCACCAAGAATATTTTCAGCTAATCCATCAGCGTTTAAATCGAAAACTTCTGGGCAAATACTAGTGCAGGCACCGCATCCGATACAATTTTCATTAACTTTAAACATCTTTTATTCCTCCTATTCATAACTATTATATACTAATTAGAATTATTTTTAAAGATTATTTTATAATTTTTGTAGTTATGTTATAATGATGACGGTGATGAAAGAATGGAAAAAGAAACAAGAATAAGTAAATATAAAGAATTACGTGAGGAAATGAAAGAAGAAGTTGCGATTGATCGTCATACCATGATTAATGAAAGTGATGATGAAGATGATGATTTTCTTTCTTTTTTACCAAAAAAAGAAGTTCCACGTGAAGACGATACTTTAATGGAACCATTATCATATGAAACATTGAAAAATGATAATGAAGAAGTTAAAATGGCTTTAAATGAGGCGAAGGTTAATGTTGGTAAAGAACAATACAATACAAGACTAGATATATTAAATAAAATTAAACGTGAAGATAAACTTGCTCATGCTACCACAGATGAATCACAAAAAGAAACACCAAAAAAGAAAATGACATTACTTGAAAAATTAGCATCAATGTCACCCGAAGAAGATGTTGAAGAGCTTAGAAAGTTTGAGGAAGGAATGACGGTTGCTGATTTGATGAAGCAAGAGAAAAAAGCGAAGAAACAAAATCAAACAAAAAAAACAGCAATGCAATCGCAACCTGTTAAGGAGAAAAAGTTAAAACATTCTGAAACTCATATAGAAGAACCTGTTGTAGCGAAGACGGTAAAAGAAGAACCGGTCGAGAAAGAAAGTCGTTTAGTTAAAGTTCTAAATATTGTTATTCTTATTTTTATCGTGATATTTATTGTATTGACTTGTGTTATTATTAAACAAATTTTATTTTAACTAAGGGTTAACCTTAGTTTTTTAAGGAGGATATAAGCATGAAAAGAATTTCTATTGCAATTGATGGGCCATCAGCAGCAGGTAAATCAACAATTGCAAAAATGGTTGCGAAGAATTTAAATTATACTTATATAGATACTGGTGCAATGTATCGTTGTGTTGCATATTATGCTTTGAAAAACAAGGTGGATTTTTATGACGAAGTAAGTGTTTGTCAGCTATTGAAGGATATTCATATTGAAATGCTTCCAGATGGAACAATTCAACTTAATCATGAAGATGTAACGTCTTATATACGCGAAAATGAGGTGTCTATGGGAGCAAGTATCGTTTCTCAATATCAATCCGTAAGAGAGTTTTTGGTACACCAACAAAGAGAAATGGCTAAAAACGGTGGTGTGGTTCTTGATGGACGTGATATCGGAACAGTTGTTTTAAAAGATGCTGAATTAAAGATTTATCAAGTTGCAAGTATTGAATGTCGGGCTTTACGCAGACATAAAGAAAATATAACAAGAGGCATTGAGTCAGATTTACAAACCATTACCCAAGAAATTGCACAAAGAGATCAGCAAGATATGAATCGGAAAATTTCACCTTTAAAAAAGGCTGATGATGCGATTGAAATTGATACTTCCGATATGACTTTGGAAGAAGTTGTAGCAAAAGTTATGGAACTTGTTGCGCAAAAAGTTTAAAAGATAATATGAAGTGACCTCCTAGTTGCCAAAACGTGGATTACGATTCATAA
>CAYSWW010000217.1:0-3000 GCA_964434915.1 uncultured Coprobacillus sp. | reverse complement strand
TATCTTATTAGGTATTGCATTAGGTATGTCTACGGGTGGGTCTCCACTTGGAGCGATCTTCTACATTATTGTATGGAATTTATTCGCATACTTTGGAATGAAATTCTTATATTTAAAAGGTTATGAATTGGGAGGAAAAGCTGTTGAATTCTTAGTGGGACCTCAAGGTGAAGCATTGAGAGAATCAATTACTATTTTAGGTGGTATTGTTATTGGAGCTGTTGCAGCAACATGGGTGAGTGTTCAAACTTCATTTACGATGACTGCATCTGGAGCAGAAGAGCCATTTTTAAAATTACAAGAAACATTGGATGGTGTTTTTCCAGGTTTCTTAACAGCAGCATTTGTTATATTATGCTGGTTCTTATTGTCAAAGAAGAAATTATCACCAGTTAAAGTCATGATTTTATTGATTGTGATTGCATTTGTTGGTGTATTGATTGGATTCTTTGATCCACAACTTATCTATTAATAAAAAGGAGACTTATGATTATGGAAGCCAAATTAAAAAATACTTATATCGAAGAAATTAAATATCAGACAAAAATGTTAAATCATTTAAAAAGATGGCTAAGAAATTGCGTTATTTTTTCCTCAATATCCTTAATCTTTATTATTTTTGGACCATCTCTTCATCCAATATTTACAATAATAGGTATCATTTCAATGGTTATAAGTGTTTTGAGTTGTCTTATCATTGGACTTGGCTTGAAAAATGGTCAGAACAATGTCTCAAAGATTATTGATTATATAGAATAATAAGCTATATGGAATTATTCATATAGCTTTTATTCTTTATTCATCTATTTTAGTGAAATTTTCAGTAACATCATCTATTGTAATTGATAAGGTATCGTTTTTAATTCGATATGTCCCTTGTTCATCAAATAAAGTTTGTCCCAACATTGTTAATTGTAAAGTTATATTTTCTTCTTCAACTGTATAAGTCCCTTCAACAGAATAATCGTCAAGATAAAAAACAACTTGATTATTTTCTTTAAATTCTAAATAATAAGTATCATCTTCATCTTCAGGATGCCATTTTCCGATAATACTGGAACTTTCATTTGATTGACATCCAATTAATATAACCAGTGTAAAAATCGTTAAAAGTATAGACATTCCTTTTTTTAGCATATCACAATCTCTCCTTTATATAATACCATTATCTCTTGTTTTGACTAAAAAAGCAATAAAACATCTTACAGATATTTCTTTTTCTTGTGTTGAAAGTTATAATAAAGGGAAGGAGGATAAAAGTATGAAAAGATTATTAAATTGTACCTCTAGTGAATCGTTAAAAATGACGAAAGAGGAGTTAAAACAGTCTATCATGGCATGCGAAGGAAGAGTTGTCATGACAGAAACAGTTTGTTCTATCCCACCTTTATTAGGTGATTTGACTAATGCTGAATTGGCTGTTTCATTTGGTAGTGATATGGTTTTATTAAATGTTTTTGATTGTGATCATCCACAAATTATGGGGCTTCCTGAAACTGATGAGCCTGTTCGTTTACTAAAAAAATTAATAGGTAGACCAGTAGGGTGTAATTTAGAACCAATTGATGAAGATGCTCGTATGATGGAAAATCGTCATGAGATTGCTCATGGACGTCATGCGACAAAGGAAACATTTATTAAGGCAAAAGAACTTGGTTTTGATTTTATTTGCTTGACTGGTAATCCTGGAACAGGTGTCAGCAATGCTTCGATTGAAAAAGCAATTAGTTGTGCTAAAAAGTATTTTGGGGGATTAATTGTTGCTGGGAAAATGCATTCTTCAGGTATTGATGAAGAATTAATTGATTTAAAAAGTATTGAAAGATTTATTGATGCAGGAGCAGATATTATTTTAATGCCGGCAGTTTATACAGTTCCTGGTTTATCTGAGGAAACTGTAGCAAAAGCATGCCAGTTTATTAAATCAAAAGGTGCTTTATCTTTGAGTTCTATTGGGACTTCACAAGAAGGAAGTGATGAACAGACTATTCGTACAATTGCTTTAGTCAATAAACGTTGTGGTATTGATATTCAGCATATTGGAGATGCCGGATGGTGTGGGATAGCTTTGCCAGAGAATATAATGGCTTTATCTATTGCAATTAGAGGTAAACGTTGGACATATCATAAAATGGCTTCCTCAATTAATCGTTGAGAAATTTGTATGCATATGAAAATATTTATTGTATAATGGATATTTGTGGAGGTTGAAGGAATTATGTATAATCAATATCGTGAGGGATGGTTAGAAGTTATTTGTGGATGTATGTTTGCTGGTAAAACGGAAGAATTAATTAGACGTATCAATGTGTTATCTTTTGCTAAAAAGAACATTATTGTTTTTAAGCCAAAGATTGATAATCGTTATTCTGAGACAGCTATTGTTTCTCATGCCGGGACAAGTGTTCCTTGTATTGTCGTAGAGAACTCTAAAGAAATTTTAAAACATATTGAAGCAGATACCGATGTTATTGCTATTGATGAAGTCCAGTTCTTTGATAAAGACATTGTAGATGTATGTGAATATCTTGCTGATAAGGGATTACGAGTTATGGTTGCAGGATTAGATAAGGATTTTAGAGGAGAACCTTTTGGCGTTTTACCGGAATTGTTGACAAGAGCAGAATTTGTTACAAAATTAACAGCAGTTTGTGCAAAGTGTGGCGCTCCTGCAACACGTACACAAAGATTGGTTGATGGACATCCTGCATCATTTAAAGATCAGATTGTTTTAGTAGGAGCTGTTGATCATTATGAACCAAGATGTAGACATTGTCATGAAATTTTGAATAAGCCTAAAAAATTTTAAAAGTTCATTTTCAAGACACATTTATCATATATATTAATAATTGTCGAAAGACAAATACGATAGTATTGATTCCCCTCAAATCTATCATATATCCCTAAAAGAGATGTTTCCCCAAAACATCTCTTTTTTGTATGCTGGGCATGGCATACAAAAAAGAGATTTCATCCAAAGGACGAAATCTCGTGGTACCA
>CAYSWW010000216.1:0-3002 GCA_964434915.1 uncultured Coprobacillus sp. | reverse complement strand
AAAAACAGTTATTTTGCTCAAAAGTATACAAGAATCAAGAAAAGAACACAAGAAAGCCATCATCGCTATCGCAAGAATAATGCTTGTCAGTATTTATCACATGATTCTAACTAGAGAAAAGTTCAATCCTTCAGACTATGAATCATTTAAGAATCCAAAACCACAAAAAGAAAAGAATAATTATACAGTTGAGACAGCATTAGACTTTCTAAAATCACAAGAAATTGACATATCATCAATTTAAGATATTCCTCAATAATATTCTGTTTTTTCTAAATAAAGCCAAACTTGTTTTTAAGTTCGTCTTTTTTGTGCTTTTACTCACGATTGGGCACAATTATTTTTACACTTTATACTACCGGTCATTTTTTAATTTAACGATATTATTATATAAAACAACATGATTACTGTCAAAAAAATAACTTAAAAATTCAGAGCTATAACACTCTTGATTTTCATTATTTTATTAGATGATTAAAATCATGTTTTACAATATATTGATATAAAAATAGTACAATTTCTAATACCAGACTTATATTATACCTTAACATGCTCGGCCTAATTTTTCAAAAATTGATCACAAGCCCGCCATGAACAACAATCAAAACTATTGAATGACCCTTTTGACATAATATTTCTAACTATCTATGTCCTCAGTTCAGGCACATGCTGATGTTGTTGAATGTGCATGATTAAACTGAATTTGATGAGATTTGAAATACTGAGCTGTAACTTCAACCTGCTGAATCCCTAATGTTGTAAGTGGAGCATTGCACTTGAATCTTGTTTTGAATAATGTTTGTCCATGTCGTATTAATCAAAATGTCTTTTTCACACTGTCTTTTTTCGCTCTAATATATGGATTCATATAAAACGAAAACAGAAGCTGTACGGCCATAAAACACCAAATTGTTGGTTCACAGAATATAACTGCTAAATATTGAAAACGTGGAATAAAAACAACAACAAAAATGATTTTTCCAACAAATTCAATAATACTAGAAATCAATGGCAAAATCTTCTTTCCTAATCCTTGTAATGCATAACGTGTTTGCATTAAATTTCCCAGTACAGCATAGAACGGACCAACAATTCTTAAATATAAAGAACCGTTATCTATAACAACAGATTCACTTGAACCAGAAACCAATCTCACTAAAAATGGTGCTAAGAATAATAAGAATACTGTCACGATAGCTGCTGCAACAATATCGTACAAATAAGCTGCACGCATTGCTGACTTAATACGCTGTACCTGATTTGCCCCTCTATTTTGTGAAACAAAAGTAGAGATTGCTAAAGCCATCGCAGTAAAAGGCATATTAAAGAACATATAAAGCTTTCTTGCTGCTGTATGTCCAGCAATAATCAAATATCCTAAACCATTAATACCATATTGTAAAATAACTGATCCTGCAGACACAATACTGCTCATAAATCCCATTGAAAAACCTTGACTGATTAATTCTTTATATAAATCTTTATCAAACGCAAAGTGTTCCTTTTGTGGAAACAATGACGGTGTTTTCTTTAAAATATAGAATACGCATAAAACGACTGAAATTCCTTGTGAAATAACAGTAGCAATTGCCGCACCCTGCACTCCCATATTCCATTGCGTAATAAAGAAAATATCCAAGAAAATATTTAATAATGATGAAACAATAAGGAAAACAAGTGGTATAATACTATTTCCAATAGCTCTCATTAAACCAGCACATAAGTTATAAGCAAACATGACAATCACAAACAATGTCACAACAGAAATATAACTATAAGCCTCTTGAATGATTTCTTGAGGAGTATTCAAGATTTCTAATAATGGATAGAGAATAATTATTCCAATAATCGTAACCACTATAGAAACAATCACACCTATAATCAAAGAACTGGCAACTGACTTTTTCAATAATGTCTTATCTCCCGAACCATAACTACGTGCTGTCACAATTGTCAACCCGTTTCCAATTCCTAAAGCAAATCCAACTAATAAATCATAAATTGATGTACAAGCTCCTATAGCTGCTAATGAAGTATCACCTAAAAAGTTTCCAACAATCATTGTATCAGCAGTGTTATAAAATTGCTGGAAAATATTAGATATCAACAAAGGAATTGCAAAAATAACTAATGATTTAAAAATCGGACCATTTAATAAGTCCACATGTGGATCAAATATTGATTTCTTTTTTGTATCCATGTTTTTTCCTCCCACTCCTTTTCTTATTATACATGATTTGATATCATTTTGCATTTATATCTTCAATCCTAACATCATTTTAATAGTTGTTGCATTTTGATAATCAAAGATGTCAACATTCCACTCTTGTTCTCTTCACTGATTTAGTTAATGAAACAATCCCTCTTTGCATTAGGTATCTTAAAATGACCTGAGCAACACTTTTATGATATTTATCTCCAATCGCTTTAAACTTTGGATCATTAAACATATTGTTCTTTCCTTCAACAAATGTTGCCCATGTTTCCATTTGAATATTGTATTTTTCATAACAGCTCTGAGCTTCAATTTGTTGGTAGAATGGATTGACTCCAACTTGATTAACTACTTGTTTCACTGCATTAAACAACGCTCAATCCACCAAACCATCAGGGTAAAAATTAGAAACCCCTATTGCTTTGATCTTCCCTTCATGATATAAAGCCTGATAAGCTTCATAAAAATCACTAAATAGTTGATATAGGCAAACCAAATCATGATCTTCCAACCGCATCTTCTTTAAAGACTCCTTAACTGAAGTCTTGCTTTTGCCTAACCATAATTGTTGATCCATGCCTTAGTTGTAATAAACAATTCTTCTATAAATACAAGTGATTTTTTGATAGCTTTATCAACCGTTTCTTCATAACCATTTTCCTCGTATTTTATACTAATTAAGTCAATTTGCTATTTTATAACTTTGATGATTATTTCACTATATCCCAAATTCGATGCTATTTACAAAAAAAGAATAGAAAATTCTTTTCTACTCTTTCAAAAAAAA
>CAYSWW010000215.1:0-3011 GCA_964434915.1 uncultured Coprobacillus sp. | reverse complement strand
TATACACTTTTTTAGTAAAACATTAATTTCCATTTCTATTTTTTTATTCAGATTAATGACCTTTTATATTTAATTTGCATTGTTACATTTGTTTCTAAAACAAATTCAATTTTGAAATAATCTCAAAAGAGACAATTTCTTTATAATTTCAACATTCTCATTTTTTTATATTTATTTCTATTGTTTCACCTATATCAACAAATACTCTTGGATTCATGAGATCTGAAAAAATTAAGTTCATCTGAATTTTCAATTGCCATGTAACATATTTCCTTGAATTGTTTTTTAGTATATAAAAAGACGGATATTCTATTTTGATAGAATCCACCCTTTTCACGAAAAACTATGCTTGTATCATTTCTAGATTCTTTTCTTTCATTTTGTCTAATGATTTATATGTGCATATAATTGCAATCACTGAAACAATGCTTTTAAAGCAAATTGTGTATAATAAACACTTTCATCTGCAGAACCAAAAATCAACATTAATTGACCATAGAAGAAATTCATAACACCATTGGTATTTGGGAATACTGAGAGTTTGTCCAAATATTTCGTAGATGCAACTAAAGAAATTTGAAAAAAAACTTCTTTATCTCATTGAATTGCTTTCATATTGCATAAAAACCAAATTGATAAAAGAGCTACGACAATTCCCAACACTCTTCTTAGTACTTGATGCATTCATAGAATATCCTCCACAATAAAAAAACATATCACATAATCAGACTTACTCGATTATGTCACACGCTTATATTAATTGGTATAACAAGTTTTGAAATTTTTTTCAAAGAAAATATTTTTAGTCAATTTAAGAAGCAACAATTTTAATATAGTATGTTCTTTTTCTAGGACCGTCAAATTCACAAAGATAAACACTTTGCCAAATACCTAAGATAATCTTTCCTTCACTGACAATCAGCGTTTGACTTACTCCAAAAGCAGTTGATTTCATATGAGCATGAGAATTTCCTTCAAAATGACGATAATCCACATGTTTTGTAGGTAAAACTCTTTCATAACCATTAATTATATCCCTTACAACATCTGGATCTGCATTTTCATTTATTGTAATACCAGCAGTTGTATGAGGTGTATAAACGATGATGATACCATCTTGAACATTAGATTTCTTTAAATCTTCTTTGATGCTATTTGTAATATCAACCATTTCTATTCTGTTTTTAAATTGATATTCATGTTTAAATAGGTTCATATTAACCAAACATTCCTTTCCGGCATTTATTTCAAATTTACCCATCGATTTGTATCTTAATATGCAGGTGTGTTACTTGTTTTTAGATGGAAATAAAATTTTTTGGCTCTTTTTAGAGTCCTTTTTGTATTTCAACACACTCAATATTAATTTTTTTAGGTGTTTTCAGATTATTCCACCTGAATTTTATCCTGAGGAATAACCTTTTTTAAACGTTTTTCAAAATCACGACGTGAAAACATAACAATTGCTCCACAGCCTAAACATTTAATCTTAATATCTGCACCCATACGAATAATTTTCCATTGATTAGATTTCTTACAAGGATGCTGTTTTTTCATTTCTACAATATCATTCAAATTATATTCCATTTTTATCCCTCTCTTTTCATATAGGCTTCTAATGTATTTTCTAACAACATAGCAATTGTCATTGGACCAACTCCACCAGGCACTGGTGTAATAAAAGAGACTTTATCTTTCACATCAGCAAAATCAACATCACCACATAATCGATTATTCTCATCTCTGTTAATTCCCACATCTAAAACAACTGCTCCATCTTTAATATAATCTTTTGTAAAGAATTTAGCTTTACCAATAGCCGCAATCAAAACATCAGCACGTTGACAAACTTCTTTTAAATGTGCTGTTTTAGAATGAGCTATCGTTACCGTTGCATTTTTTTGCAGACATAGTAATGAAATAGGTTTGCCTACAATGTTGCTTCTCCCTACAACAACAACTTCTTTACCTGTTAAATCATATTCGATTTCATCTAACAAAATAATCATTCCTTTTGGTGTACAAGGAATTAATCCTTCTTGACCTAAGACCAGCTTTGCTACATTCATCGGATGAAATCCATCCACATCTTTTGCAGGATCAATAATATTGATGACTTTATCTTCATGAATATGTTGAGGTAAAGGTAACTGCACTAATATTCCATCAACATTCTCATCATTATTTAATCGCTGGATAATTTGAATTAATTCTTCTTCACTTGTTGTTTCATCTAATCTTAAAACTTGCGACAACATACCAACATATGAGCAGCCTTTTTCCTTATTTCTTACATATGTTTGACTTGCTTGATCATTTCCTAATAATATAACTACCAATTGAGGTATTCTTCGACCCTGCTGCTTTAACGTATCTATTTTTATTTTCAGTTCATCTTTTCTCTTTTGAGAAATCTTTTTACCATCAATAATCATGATTTCCTCCATTTCCGTCCGCCTTCATCAATCGAACACAAACATTTTATTAAAATTATTTCTCTCCAATCGTTTTTGTAGTATCCTATAAAAAAGTGGTATACTACAAAGTACGTGGAGATGAGTAGGTCATTCTACTCTATATAGAATATCCTAAATATTTATAAGTTGCCCTTAGTCTTTCAAGCACAAACAAGTAGGACTCAGAGCCATGCCACTTAAATTGTGCTAGTTTTGTTTTCGTTACCACCATTGGTATCACTGACAAGAAATCTTGTGTCACTGAGTATATTCAACAGGATTTCTCTTCATTTTGACCTCTATGATCTTTAAAAATAGCTTGTTTTGATGTCTGCTATTCTTATTATTTCAGAAACAGGTATAGATATGACCCAGTTTGAAACAGATAAACACCTATGCTGCTGGGTCGGAGTTTCTCCTACCAACAATGAAAGTGCAGAAAATAAAAACAGTTATTTCAGTCAAAAGGATATAAGAATCAAGAAAAGAACACAAGAAAACCATCATCGCCATCACAAAATGATACTTGTCAGTATTTATCACATGATTCTAACT
>CAYSWW010000214.1:0-3017 GCA_964434915.1 uncultured Coprobacillus sp. | reverse complement strand
TTTTTTCTTATCAAAATATGGAGTATAATAGGACTTAAGGAAGTGAAGTGTCATGAAAAACGATTTTTCAAAAGGCTCTATATCTGGTCATGTTATTGAAATAGCCGGCCCAATGATTGTAGCCCAATTAATAAATGTACTTTATAATGTTGTTGATCGAATATATATTGGTAGAATTCCACATGCATCTACTTTAGCTATGGGTGGATTAGGACTCTGTTTACCACTCATTTCTATTATTATTGCATTTGCAAATTTAGTTGGTATGGGTGGCTCTCCATTATGTTCTATTGCAAGGGGAAAAGGTGATTTTGAAGAAGCAGAAGAAATTATGTCTAATTCTTTGACACTTCTTATTGCCTTTGGAATTATTTTGACAATTATTGGGTTTCTTTTTAAGGAGAATTTGCTTTGGTTATTTGGTGCAAGTGAAGATACAATAACTTATGCAAACGATTATATAACTATTTATTTGTTCGGAACAATATTCGTTTTGATAGGTTTAGGTTTGAATAGTTTTATTAATAGCCAAGGATTTGCTAAAATTGGTATGATAACTGTTCTTGTTGGTGCTATAGCAAATATTATTTTAGATCCAATTTTTATATTTACTCTATCAATGGGAGTAAAGGGAGCTGCGTTAGCAACAGTTATTTCTCAATTTATTTCAGCAGTATGGACTTTATGGTTTTTAACTGGGAAGAAAACAATTTTGAAATTACGTATTTCATTTATGAAGTTAAAATGGATATATGTGAAGAAAATTATTTCTTTAGGAACTGCTGGTTTTATGATGTCAGTGACTAATTCCATTGTTAGTATTGTATGTAATTCAACTTTACAAGCATATGGTGGAGATTTATATGTTGCAATTATGACAATTATTAATTCAGTTAGAGAAATTATGTCTTTACCTGCACAAGGTTTAGCAAATGCATCCCAACCGGTATTAGGATTTAATTATGGTGCTAAAAAGTATCATAGAGTTTTAGATACTATTCGTTTTGTTACTATTGCAGCTTTTATAACTGGATTTGTTATGTGGTTAAGTATTACAATTTTTCCTGAATTTTTTATTCGTATTTTTAGTCAAAATGAAGAAGTCATTGATGATGGCATTAAAGCTTTTGGTTTATATTTCTTTGGATTTTTCATGATGAGTTTTCAATCTGTTGGCCAATCAATATCAATTGGTCTAGGAAAAGCAAAACAAGCTGTTTTCTTTTCAATATTTAGAAAAGTCATTATTGTGGCACCACTAACAGTTATACTTCCTCAATTTATTGGTATTAATGGTGTTTTTATTGCTGAAGCTATTAGTAATTATATAGGTGGTGGAGCTTGTTATTTAACAATGTTATTTACAATTGGAAAAGATATTAGAAGAATGGCAGGAAAACAAATCTTACAAGAGGGAAAAAAGATATAAGAGTATGTGTGGAAAGTATTATTATGATTATGAAAGTTACAGTCTTATCAAAACTATTGTTGATATCAATGAATGTGAAGATGAATTAGATTCGATTGACTTTTCTCCTGGACAGAATATTCCTGTTATTCTTTTAAATAAACAAAAGCTAGTATTAAAAAAATTAACATGGGGTTATTATCTTCCTCAATCAAAACAAAGAGTTATAAATGCAAGAAGTGAAACATTATACCAAAAAAGTCTTTTTCAAGAAGATATAAAAAAACACAGATGTATTATCCCGGCAAAAGGTTTTTATGCATGGGATGCTCATAAGCATCAATTGTCACTTGAAATGAACCAATCCAAAATGATTTTTATGGCAGGTATATATCGACCTCATACAAGTGAAGTGACTATTATTACTTTACCTGCAACTGCACAAATTAAATCGATTCATCCAAGAATTCCGATGATCATTGATTACCAAAATATAAAAAGATGGTTGTATGATGAAAATGATATTCTTAAATATCGTTCAAAAGATCTAGATAAAATAGAAATTGTATCTGGACTTATTCAACAATCATTATTTGGCAATGATGAATAAGATATAATGGTGGTTTATAATGAATTATCTTAATTCAATTGTATGGAGTTGTTTTATTATTGTGATTATAACAACTTTGTTTCAGAGCTTAACAACAGATGAACAAGCATTAATAGGAGGTTTGGTGTCTACATTAGCAAATGATATGCTTTCTTTTAATAGTGCTTGTTTATCTTATCTTCAACAAAATATTGAAGATAATTTTTATCAAGTGACAATAACGACGATCAATGTGATATATTAAAAAAGAGTATTGATAAAATATAAGAAGAATGAGAGAATTTGAAAAAGAAAAAGGAGTGAAATAATGTTAGAAGTAGGTATGAAAGCACCAAATTTTATTTTAAAAGATCAAAATGGACAAGATGTTTCTTTAGAAGATTTTAAAGGAAAGAAGGTTATTTTATATTTTTATCCAAAAGATAATACACCTGGTTGTACGAAACAAGCATGTGGCTTTGCAGAAAACTATCCTCACTTTTTAGAAAAAGGTGTTATAGTCATAGGAATCAGTAAGGACAGTGTAGCATCACATAAAAAATTTGAACAAAAATATCAATTACCTTTTATATTACTTTCTGATCCAAGTTTGATAGCAATTCAAGCTTATGATGTTTGGAGAGAAAAGAATATGTATGGAAAAAAAGAGATGGGTGTTGTAAGAACAACATATCTCATTAATGAAGAAGGTATTATTGAGAAGGCATTTGGTAAAGTTAAGGCAACTGAAAACCCTAAACAAATGCTAGAAGTGATATAACTATTCATACATAAATAGATAAAGGATTAGCACACAAACTAACTCTTATTATATACAATAAAACCCACTGTTGCTTCGCAATTTTTTTAGTTCAAAAAGTGATAAAAATTATTCAAATTAATGAAAACAGCTATATAAATATCTTGATTAGAAAATAATCATTTTACTTTATATAGCTGTTGTTTATAATATAAATCTAAAGATAATATGAAGTGACCCCCTAGTTGCCAAAACGTGGA
>CAYSWW010000213.1:0-3091 GCA_964434915.1 uncultured Coprobacillus sp. | reverse complement strand
AAGGAAAGAAAATCCATAAATAAGCCAATCCATAAAGCATAACGTGTCTCTTTCATTTGAATAGATGAAAAATATAATGTAACAACATATAAAGTTGTATCACTTCCACTTTGAATAAGCGTAGCTAATAAACTTAAAGAATGATTCACACCAAAGATTTCATAAATTGAATAAAGAAAAGAGAGTGATGCATTGGCACTAACCGGTCTTAAAAAACCAAGAATAAAGATATCAGCAGGAATTCCGATATAAGCGATAAGCGGTTGAAATAGACGAGTAAAGATATCAATGATCCCACAATTTCTTAATAATTGAACAAAGAGAATAAAAGCCATAAAATGAATAAAAAGTGGTTTTAATATTTTAAGTGTTTCTTTAACTCCTTCAATATATAATTCAAAAAGATTCTGTTTTTTCAAAAGTCCATCTAATAAAACAATAATTAAAAATATAATGATCCATTTATTCATGATCGATCATCCTTTGAATGATTAATCCAATCCCAATAATTGATACAGATATGATTAACATATATGGATAAAAATCATAAAGTGATGTTGATCCAAACTGTTTTCTTAACATAATCAAAGAAGATGGAAATAAACATAATCCAGCGGTATTCATGATGACCAATGTCAACATGGGACGAGATGGTTTATTCAGTGACGGATTCAAATCATTTAATCGTTTAAAAGCTTTTAAACCACTAAGTGTTGCTAGCGATCCTAATCCAAGTAGATTCGCAATCATATTAGAGGCTAAATCATCATATACATGCTCTTTTTCAATAATTGGTCCATAAATCCATTTTAAGAGTGATTTAAAAACAAAGGTTAAATAATTCATAAAACCAGTTTTCTCAATGATATTCAAAAAGCCACCACATAAACAAGCCGATAAAACGACTGTCATAACCAAATCAACAACCAGATAAGGTGTATTCATCAATGCCGTTATCATTTCTTCTTCACGATGAAGAAATAAACCTATCATTAAAAAAATGACAACACACCATTTCCATAACTTAGCCATTGAAGAATTCTCTCAGTAATATCATCCAATATTGTAAAATAATTTTTATTGCACTTTCACTTTCAACTTCATAAATCTTCTGTTTTGAGACATAAACCTGTAAAGATGTCTCATCACCTTGCAAAGAAGCTTTTGATGTTCCCTCACCACAATAATATAAATCCTGATCAATCAAAAAAGAATGTCCATGATACTGATAGATTCCTTTTGGTAAAACAAGAATTTGCTGATATTTTTCAAAACATTCTTCATACTTTTCTTTATGAAATTCAAAATCATTCCCACAATTCAATGTCACAATAACAAGTGACATATCATCTTTCACAGCACGCGTCACCAGTGTTCTTTTAGCTTGCTTTGTATAACCCGTTTTCCCACCAACACAATATTCATATTCCTTTAATAATCGATTTTTGTTTTGCCATGTTCCTCCGCCATCTTCACGTTTATATGATTCCTTTATCACAATATCATTAAAAATCGGATTCTGACTACAATACGACATCAATAAAGCCATATCATAAGCACTTGAACGATTTCCACCATCTTCTTCATCCAATCCTGTCGGATTAGAAAAAACAGTATCATTCATTTCTAATTCCTGAGCTTTCTCATTCATCATTTGAACAAAAGTTGCTATATCTCCTCCACCAATATTTTTAGCGATTACATTGGCAGCATCATTTCCACTTCGTAATAATAAGCCATGCAATAAATCTCTTAAATTGATGTGGTCTCCTATATGTATATAGACACCACTTCCCCATGCTTCATTCACTTCCTCTCCAATCACATAATCATCATCCAAATTACCATTTTCTATCGCAATAATGGCAGTCATTATTTTAGAAATAAAAGCAACACTCTGCACATAATGTTCATTCTGTCCTTCTAAAACAGTTAAATTATATGAATCCATAACAATATATGCTTTTCCTTGAAATTCTACTGCTTTAACTGGTATTAAACAACACATTAACAATATGAAAATAAGTCCTAATTTTTTCATCATTTCACCCATATTAATATATGAAAAAAGATAGTGATTATTCTTAAAATGCACACCTCCTGGAAACTTCATTATTTTGTCAATATTCATTTCTTCTTCATGAACATTTTCCATTCATCGATATTTGAGATGATAGTTAAAGAAATTGTATATTTTTCATTTTCTAAAATAAAAGTTTGCGATATCGTTGCATCATGACACCTCATATCTTTCTTTTTCTAATAAATTTACTTAATTTTTTTTGATTCATTTTGAGTTGAAAAATCAGTATAAAAAAATAAAAGATTCATCATTTTGTTCAATGATGTTCTCATCATTTCCTGATAATTTCAGATAACTCACAATATTTTTTATTTCTAAAAAACAATCGTAGTTTTCATTCATAAATGACTCAGTCATATCAGTTTGTTTTTCTACAGAATCATTTTCACTATCAGTTGTTATTGTAACATTTGCATTACTGGTATGACTATCTGATGATTGATCATTTGGAGATTGCTTTTTCTCACTACCACATCGCACACAAATCATTAAAGATAAAAGTAAACTTATTTTTGTCACGTATCAAAGAAATTATATTTATTCAAGTTCACGATATTGGATTCCTATTTTATTGTTATTGATTTATTCTTTAATTATTATTGAAACACAATTTATAAATATTATAAATAATATAGATATTTCAGTTGTTCTAACACTATTTAGTTATATAATGATTATTTGTATCTCTTTATTTATCTACTCTTTAATTGTGCTATCTAATCAAGAAAAATAGGAGTTAGTAGAAAAATTAGAGAGAAAAAATACCAATCAATAACCTTTGAAATCATTAAACATGAAAATGAAGAGTTAAATAAGATTCAACATGGTACTATATTATTATTAAAACTCATAATGAATTATCATTTATTCATTTTCTATCCATCCATATTAAATTGCAGTCTTTTAATATTTTTTCAACAACTTCCCATACCATCAAAGAAAGATTTTCTCTATAAAAACTATAACCTTTATATCTTTGCAACTGATATCCATTAGCCTAATTAGATT
>CAYSWW010000212.1:0-3091 GCA_964434915.1 uncultured Coprobacillus sp. | reverse complement strand
TCATTAATTTGAATAAATTTATCACCTTTTGAACTAAAAAATTTGCGGTTCAACATCCAAGATGTAACGGAGCAATGTTCAAAAAGAAATAGAATATTGTACTTTTTTAGCTACACAGAAAAGATAGCCAACAGCAATGATTGCCTATAGCTATCTTTTTCTTTTCATATTCTGACGAATCCAAATTCTTTATAGACAAAAAACATTGATTCTATCAACGTTTTTTGTCTTTTTGTATTATTCACCGATTATATTCATCATATCTTTTTGGCAAACTTCTGTCTTATCAGCAGCATTGGCAGCATCTTCACCTTTGATAGAGAAATAGAATTTACATTTTGGTTCAGTACCACTAGGTCTTGCAGCAATCCAAGAATCATCTTCTAAATAATATTTCAAAACATTTGATTTTGGTAAATCAATTGTTGATTCAACACCATTTTCACTACGTACACTTGTTTGATAATCTTCAACTGCAACAACCTTTACACCACCAATTTCTTTAGGGGCATTTTTACGTAAATTATCCATAATTTCTTTAATTCTTGCAGCTCCTGCAGCTCCAGCTTTAGATAAAGCAATTTGCGATTCTTTAAATGTACCATGTTTAGCATATAATTCATTTAAAACATCAATTAAATCTTTACCTTGTTTCTTATAATAGTTTCCAGCTTCAGCAGCAGTTAAAACAGCTTGTACAGCATCTTTATCCCTTACAAAGTCTTTTACAACACAACCATAAGATTCTTCATAACCAAAGATAAATTGTTTTTCGCCAGTTTTTTCATATTTTCTAATCTTATCACCAATAAACTTAAATCCAGTTAATGTCTTTTCAACATCAACACCATAACTTTTTGCTACTAATTCACCCAAATCAGAAGTTACAATTGTATTATACATAACAGCATTTGAAGGTAAAGTACCTTTTGCTTTTAATTGACTTAAAATATATTCAAGATAAACTGCTGCAGATTGGTTACCACTCATCAATACATATTCACCATTATGTTTTGCAACAACGCCCAATCTATCACCATCAGGATCGCAAATAACAATAACATCAGCATCAACTTCTTTAGCTTTCTTAATTGCTAATTCATAAGCAGACTCTACTTCAGGGTTAGGAGATTTTGTATTTGTATAATCCGGATCAGGAGCACATTGAGCAAGTACAGGAACAACATTATATCCTAAACGTCCTAAGCAAGTTCTAACTGGAATATTACTTGTTCCATGTTGTGGCGAGAAGACGATCTTAAATCCATCTTTATCCATACCAGGATTAATTTCAATTCCCATGACTTCTTTATAATAAGCTTCATCAACTTCTTCACCAATCCAAGTCATATATGGATAAGCATCTTCATCACTGCACACTTCAATTCCTAATTCATCTTCAACTTCATTTACATATTTAACAACAATGTCTCCCCATTCTGGAATCAACTGACATCCTGTATCATCATAAACCTTATAACCATTATATTCTTTAGGATTATGAGATGCAGTAATCATAATTCCACCTGCACATTTTAAATATCTTACTGCAAATGATAATTCTGGTGTAGGTCTTAAACTTTCAAAAATATATGATTTAATTCCATAAGTTGCTAAAACTTTAGCGCTTTCAATTGCAAAACGATAAGACATATGTCTATTGTCATAACCAATTGCTACGCCTCTTTCTTTACCATTTTCCAAATCAAGAATGTACTTAGCGAATCCAACATTAGCTTTTCTAATTGTATAGATATTCATACGATTTGTTCCAGTTCCCAAGATTCCTCTCATACCAGCAGTACCAAATTCTAAATTAGTATAAAAAGCATCCTCTTTTTCCTTTTCATCCATACTTTTTAATTCTAACTTTGTTGCTTTATCCACAGTAGGATGATTTAACCATCTTTCATAATTTTTATTATAATCCATTTTATTTCACCTCTTTTTAATTATAACAAATTCACTAATTGAACGCTACAAAAAACACTCTCTAAATATTAACATTTTTTGAAAATATCAGTATAAATGTAATCCTTTACAAAACAACCAAAAATATTCACTTTATAACAAAAATAACTCGTTCTATTCATTATAATATTGGCCTTGAGCATTCCGCATTAAACAATTCTTCCTTCATGGAACACTTCACAAAACTTACAAGAAGATAAACGATGGCTAATATAAATAGTTGTTTTATCCCCAGCAATAGCAGTCGGCTCATCTAAGATTATAAATGGTGCATCTTTATATAAACTCAATAGCATTTTTTGTACTTCACCACCAGAAACTTCTATGCCATTTTCTGTATAGTCCTTTATAAAGCTCCGTATCCAATCTATTTGGCATTGTCTTAAGATGCTCACTAAATCCGGTATCATTCAATGCTTTAATAACTTTTTCTCGATCATACTTTGTACTGCTAACCACATTCGTTCCAAGAGGCTGTGAAAGCAACTGAAAATCTTGAAAACTAACAGCGAAAATACCCATATAATCATGATAATTATATTTACGTATATCAATAATTTCTCTCTCTTAAGGAACATACAAGCAACACAGAAACTTAATAAAAGTTGTTTTTCTTATCCATTTTCTCTCGCTGTTATTTTATAACATTGGGGACTACACCACAAGCAGCGGGGAAATGCCCAAAAGCAAAAAAGTATTCACTGGATACTTTTTTACTTATTATACCTATTTGATTATTTATTTTTAATCACATTAACACAAGTTCCCTGAACTGCCTTAACGAGATCTTGAGGATTTAATACAACCTGTAATCCCCTCTTACCAGCACTCACCGCTACACGCTGACATAAAAGAATGTCTTCTTGAAAATATGTAGGAAATGATTTTTTCATACCTACAGGAGAGCATCCGCCTCTCATATATCCTGTTAATCCTAATAAGTCTTTTTGATGAACCATTTCAACACTTTTATTATGTGATACTTTCGCTAACTTTTTTAAATCTATTTCTTCTAAAACAGGAATACAACATACTAAATACCCATTTGTTCCTTTTAACACTAATGTTTTATATATTTCATCTGCATCTAAATCTGTTTGATGAATAATGTGTTCTCCAC
>CAYSWW010000211.1:0-3139 GCA_964434915.1 uncultured Coprobacillus sp. | reverse complement strand
TAAAATGTTTAGATATCTGGTAGGTTTAATATATTTGCTATAATATCTTATATTAAAAGTGCTAAAAAAGAAATATAATTTATGGGGTAGTTGAGTTACTATTTTTAACAATGCTGAAGCAACATATATTTGAGTTTTCTTTCAAAATATTGAAAAGATGTTATAATCATAAGTAACAATATAAAATCAATAACTCATTGAAATTTTTGTAAAAAGGATTATTACTCTTTTATAAATTTTGCAGTATATTGTTTTGTATTATAATAAATTGATAAAAAATATAATGATTTTGTATGATTATGGAAAGGACTGATTGGTAAAATGACTAGAAGAACATATATTGCAATTGATCTCAAATCATTTTATGCAAGTGTTGAGTGTAAAGAAAGAGGTCTAAATCCTCTAACAACAAATTTAGTAGTTGCTGATGAGTCACGTACTGATAAAACAATATGCCTTGCTGTGTCACCTAGTATGAAATCTTATGGTATGCCAGGTCGTCCTCGACTTTATGAAGTTAAGCAAAAAGTTAAACAGATTAACAATCAAAGAAAAAGACAATTGCACGGCAGAAATTTTGTTGATAAATCTTATGATGCAATAGAGCTTCAAGATAAGAGATACGAACTAGATTTTCTTGTTGCTCCACCAAGAATGGCTTATTATATCGAATATAGTACAAGAATATATAATGTCTATTTAAAATACATTGATCCTGAAGATATTCATGTCTATTCCATTGATGAAGTCTTTATGGATGTCACACATTACCTGAATACTTACAAAATGACTGCTCATGAATTAGCTATGACAATCATGAGAGATGTTTTAAAGGAAACAGGGATTACAGCAACTGCGGGAATAGGTACAAATTTATATCTTGCTAAGATTGCTATGGATATTATTGCTAAACACGTTCCCGCAGATAAGGATGGTGTACGTATTGCAGAATTAGACGAAATGTCTTACAGACAACAGTTATGGGATCATACTCCTCTAACAGACTTTTGGAGAGTCGGTAAAGGATATGCTAAAAAACTGGAAGCTAATGAACTTTATTGTATGGGTGATATTGCTAGACAATCTTTAAGAGATGAAGATATGTTATTTGATCTATTTGGAATTAATGCTGAATTACTTATTGATCATGCATGGGGTATTGAACCATGTACTATAAAAGATATTAAAGTCTATAAACCAGAATCAAAAAGTTTAGGGACAGGACAGGTGTTATCATCACCCTATTCATTTGACAAAGCAAAACTGGTTGTAAAAGAAATGATTGATAATTTGGTATTATCTTTGGTTGAAAAACATCTTGTTACGAATCAGCTGGTTATGACTATCAATTATGATATAGAAAACATTGCTAAAGGGTATCATGGCCAAACGATAAAAGATGCTTATGGAAGAACAGTTCCTAAGCATGCCCACGGAACGATTAACTTTGATTATACTTCATCACAAAAAATCATCATGAAGAAAGCAGTTGAATTATATCAAAGAATAACAAATCCACATCTTACGATAAGGAAAATCAATATGACAGCAAATCGTTTGATTAATGAGAACGAAGTTAAACAGATACCACAACAGATATCTTTATTTGATGCTGAAGAAGATCATGAAAAAAAGAGCAAACAAAGTGAAAAAGAAAAAAGGCTGCAGGAAGCTATACTAACAATCAAAAAGAAATACGGAAAGAATTCAGTATTAAAAGCAATGAATCTAGAAGAAGGAGCAACAGGTAAAGAACGAAATGAAGAGATTGGAGGTCATAAAGCATGAAACAGGATTTTTCAGATATTATTCACCTTGATCGTCCAAAATCTAAACATCCTAAAATGTCTATCTATGATCGATCTGCACAGTTTTCACCCTTTGCTGCGTTAACAGGACATTATGAAGCTATTATAGAAACTGCAAGAAGAACAGAAACAAAAAAGATATTGTCAAAGGAAAAGATATACAAGCTTAATATGCAGCTTAATTATTTAATAAAGCATATTAAAGAAAAAAATCCTGTTATTATTAGCTATTTTAAAGAAGATAACAGAAAAACTGGAGGTACCTATATTACTCAAGAATCAGTAATTAAAAAAATTGACATTTATGATCGTTATATTTTGCTTGAAGATGATACGAAAATTCCTTTTGTTAATCTTTATAATATATCAGCTGATTGTTTAGAAAAAAATAATGATGAATGATAATGTAATTTTTTTAAGAAAATCTAACCCTAAATGCAAGATCTCTTCTCATCTTCCTGATTCTTTTACTTTTCACTGCCTGAGACATACCTAATCTTCTTTTTTCAAGAAACCTGATGAAAAATGGTGTTTGTACATTGATAACCTTATGAAAGCAGAGAAGGCAGAGGTGTTAAATGTAAACTATCATGCAAAGAGAAAGAGTTAATTTTCTTTCAGGAGGGAGAAGAAACAGGCAAGGTAAAAATCACACTGGCTTACAATCTGCTCTGCAAGTAACAGTTGGTCCAATCATCACGAGGCCACTGACAGAACAGGATGAAATACTGCAGGCCTCCTGTTACCGTTCATGCTTGGAGTTGGCGGAGGAGCATAGCGTGAAGAGCGTAGCTTTTTGCTGCATCTCCACAGGAGAATTCCGCTTTCCTAATCGCCGAGCCGCTGAGATTGCATTGAGAACTGTAATGAGTTGTCAAGCGGAATGCAACAGTAAAATTAAAGTAATTTTCAATGTATTCAAGAAACTTGATCAAAATATTTATGAAGATTTATTGCAAAAGTATACTGCCGAATATCGGCTATACGGAAAGGAGTTTACATGATGAAGGTTTTATTGATTAACGGAAGCCCCCGAAAGAGGGGAAATACTTTTCAATCCCTGCAAATCATAAGCGAGTGCCTGAACCAGCATGGAATTGAAAGCGAGATTTTTCAGATTGGAAACGAGAAGGTTCGAGGCTGTATCAGCTGCAACGGATGCTGCGCTTCCTTCCGGTGCGTTTTCGATGATGACTGCTGCAATTCCCTGATCGATGCAATTATTCGGGCAGATGGGATTATCATTGGTTCGCCGGTCTACTTTGCCGGGCCGAACGGAGCGCTGTGCGCCCTTTTAGACAGGGTTTTTTATGCTGCAGCAGAGCATGGCA
>CAYSWW010000210.1:0-3260 GCA_964434915.1 uncultured Coprobacillus sp. | reverse complement strand
GATGGAACGAATGAAAGTTATTGAAGATTATTTTGGAGAATAAGTTAATTTTATTGACTTTCCTTTATTTTATGTTAAATTTAATGTAGCTAATCAATCTCATAGATAGAGAAGGGTGTGAATATATGGAATTTAAATATGTTTTAATTGTTATTGGAATCATTATTGTTTCGATATTATTATACTATGGATTTATTCGCTTTATAAAGAATAAGAATTTAACATCACAGATGGCTTCTTCGATTAATATTGAAGAACTTGTGAAAGCATTAGGAGGAAAAGACAATATTCAGGAGGTTAGAAGTACGCCTTCGAAATTGACTGTTAGAATTTTACAACATGAAACCATTAATATTGAAGCGATTAAGGCTTTAGGAACTAGTGGAATTGTGGAAGGACAAGATAGTCTTTCTATGATTTTTGGTAAACAATCACCATTAATTGAAGAAGATTTGAAAAGGTTTTTAGACTCACTTAAGTGAGTTTTTGTTTTATAATCGAATTTGTTTGTTTTTCATAAGCATATAATTAGCATTTTAAAAAAATATTTGTTATAGTGGGATCGTAATATCCATAATGCTCATTAATACACTATAAAAATGCGAAAAAATTCAATGTTTATCATTGTTTCGCATGATTAAGAGTGATATAATGGTTGCGAAATAAATTTACAGGGGGTTAGAAAATGACTTTTAAAGAAAAATGGAATGATGCGTGGGACGGTTTTCATGCTGGAAAGTGGAACAAAGAAGTAAATTTAAGAGATTTTATTCAATTAAATTATACTCCTTATGATGGAGATGATTCTTTCCTAGTTGGACCTACTCAAAATACCAAAGATTTGTGGGCGCAAATCATGGATTTGACAAAACAAGAAAGAGAAGCTGGTGGAGTTTTAGATATGGATACAAAAATTGTCTCTACTTTAACTTCTCATGATGCTGGATATTTAGACAGATCAAAAGAAAGAATTGTTGGTCTTCAAACAGACAAACCATTTAAAAGATCTTTACAGCCTTTTGGAGGAATTCGTATTGCTGAACAAGCATGTGAGACAAATGGTTATAAAGTAGATCCTGAAATCTCATATATTTTCAGAGAATATAGAAAAACTCATAATCAAGGTGTATTTGATGTTTATACTCCAGAAATCAGAGCTTGTCGATCAGCTCATATTATCACAGGTTTACCAGATGGATATGGTCGTGGGCGTATTATTGGGGATTATCGTAGAGTTGCTTTGTATGGTATTGATAAATTAATTGAAGATAAGAAAAATCAATTAGCAACAACTCAAACAAGAATGACTTCTCGTGTTATTCAATTACGCGAAGAATTAAGTGAACAAATTAGAGCTCTTGGAGAATTAAAAGAAATGGCAGCCAAATATGGTTATGATATTTCTAAACCTGCTACTAACTGTCAAGAAGCTATCCAATGGTTATATTTTGGATATTTAGGAGCTGTTAAAGAACAAAACGGTGCGGCAATGTCTTTAGGACGTACTTCTACATTCATTGATATTTATGTAGAAAGAGATTTAAAGAAAGATTTATTTACAGAAGAAGAAATCCAAGAGTTTATCGATCACTTCATTATGAAATTAAGAATTGTTAAATTCGCAAGAACACCTGAATACAATTCGATTTTTGCAGGAGATCCAACTTGGGTAACTGAATCTATTGGTGGTGTTGGTGTAGATGGACGTCATATGGTTACTAAGACTTCATTTAGATATTTACATACATTGGAAAACTTAGGAACTGCACCAGAACCAAATATGACAGTTTTATGGTCAACACGTTTACCAGCTAACTTTAAAGCATTCTGTGCAAAAACTTCTATTAATACTTCATCAATTCAATATGAAAATGATGATTTAATGAGAGTAACTCATGGTGATGATTATGCAATTGCATGTTGTGTATCTTCAATGAGAGTTGGTAAAGAAATGCAATTCTTTGGAGCACGTGCTAACTTAGCAAAATGCTTATTATATGCTATCAATGGTGGTGTTGATGAAAAGAGCAAGAAACAAGTCGGTCCAAAATATCGTCCAGTAGTTGGAGATTATTTAGAATATGAAGATGTTAAAGAAAAATTTGTTGATATGATGGCTTGGTTAGCTAAAGTTTATGTAAATGCTTTAAATATCATCCATTACATGCATGATAAATATGCTTATGAAAGAATTCAAATGGCTTTACATGATAGAGAAGTTAAACGTTATTTCGCTACAGGTATTGCTGGTTTATCAGTTGTTGCTGATTCTTTATCTGCAATTAAATATGCGAAAGTAAAATGTATTAGAGATGAAGATGGTATTGTTGTTGATTACGAAGTAGAAGGAGATTATCCAAAATATGGTAATGATGATGACAAAGTTGATGAAATTGCAACTTGGTTAGTTGAAACATTTATGGATATGGTTCGTCAACATCATACTTATAGAGATAGTGTTCCAACAACTTCTATCTTAACAATTACTTCTAATGTTGTTTATGGTAAAGCAACAGGAAATACTCCTGATGGAAGAAAAGCAGGGCAACCATTTGCACCAGGAGCTAACCCAATGCATGGTAGAGATTCACATGGTGCTATTGCTTCATTATCTTCAGTTGCTAAATTACCATTTAAAGATGCACAAGATGGTATTTCTAACACATTTACGGTTATTCCGGGTGCATTAGGTAAAGATGATCAAATCTTTGCCGGAGATTTAGATATTGAATCTATTAAAAGTGGAAACATTGAAGAATAAGAAAGAAGTGGAATAATGGCTACTCAAGAAGAAATTGAAGAGCTAGTAAAAATGTTAGATGGACGTATGAGTGAAGGTTCTGGTCATATTAATGTGACTGTGAATGAAAATGCTCGTATTGAAATGGAAGAAGTCAACATTGTTTCAAAGATGGATTGTGATAGTGGAGATACTGCTTGTAAAATTCCAAATTTACCAATGGATGACGATGATGAATTTTAATTGATTTGAAAGGAGAATATAAGATGGCAGTAAGTGAACAACAAATTGATAACTTAGTTGGTATGTTAGATGCATATGCAGAAAAAGGTGGGCATCATTTAAATGTTAATGTATTAAATAGAGATACATTATTAGATGCTCAAAAACATCCTGAAAAATATCCACAATTAACGATTCGTGTTTCTGGATATGCTGTTAATTTTGTTAAATTAACTAAAGAACAACAAGATGATGTTATTTCTCGTACATTCCATGAATCAATGTAATTAAAAAGGTG
>CAYSWW010000209.1:0-3307 GCA_964434915.1 uncultured Coprobacillus sp. | reverse complement strand
TTTTTTTATTGCATTTATCTTTAAACTTTAGTATTATCATAATTGTATAGGTTAGAGATAGAAGTCTTTTGGTAAGAGAGTGGATTTCTATCCTTTTTTTCTCCTTTATATCATTTAATCTTATCAACTTAATTAGATCCAACACTAATAATCTTATCTATATTTTTATAAATTATTATCTAATTATAATCATATATTAAATATCTTATCAAGATCTTAACCCCATAATCTGTAAATAGCAAATAAAAGTCACCACAAGTTATTTTGCAGCGACTCTAAACCCACAGTTATTTTAAATAGTCAAAGAAATTATATGAACTAAATAACGTAAAAAGGCGCTACCAAGGTAGCGTCTTTATAACGTATTATTTTGCTTTTGGAGCTTCAGAAGCAAATTTAGATTCATAATCATATATCAATCCTAAGATAGCTTCCATATCCTTAACCATAGGCATTCTTGGATTTGCTGGAGTACATTGATCTTCATAAGCATTCATTGCAATTCTATGAATTGATTCTTCCCAAGCATCTTTTTCAATACCTTGAGATTTTACATTACTTGCAACTCCAACTTTAGCACATAATTCTTCACATGCATCAGCAAACATAGCAACACCTTCTGCAGGAGTTTTTGGATTTAATCCAATCAATTGTGCTAATTCCATATACTTAATATCAGCTTTATAATTTTCAATCTTTGGCCAAATATTCAATTTAATAGGTACTGTACCATTATATCTAATAACATGTGGTAATAAGATACCATTTGTACGACCATGTGGAATATGCCATTCTCCACCAATCTTATGAGCTAATGAGTGGTTCATACCTAAGAAAGCATTTGCAAATGCCATACCTGCAATTGTTGCAGCGTTATGCATTTTTTCTCTTGCTTCAGCATCATTCTTTCCATATTTAACTGATCTTTCTAAGTAATCAAATACTAATTTAACAGCTTGTTTTGCCCATCCATCAGTAAAGTCAGAAGCTAAGATAGAAACATACGCTTCAATAGCATGAGTTAATACATCAATTCCTGTATCAGCAGCAATTGAAGCAGGCATACTCATTGCAAATTCAGGATCAACTATAGCAACTGTTGGTGTTAATGCATAATCAGTTAATGGATACTTCTTGTTAGATTTTTTATCAGTAATAACTGCAAATGGAGTTACTTCTGATCCAGTTCCTGAAGTTGTTGGAATACAAATTAATCTTGCTTTTTTACCAAGTTCAGGGAACTTAAATGCACGTTTTCTGATATCCATGAATTTTTGTTTAATATCATCAAAGTTAACTTCTGGATGTTCATACATCAACCACATAACTTTTGCTGCATCCATTGAAGAACCTCCACCTAAAGCAATAATAACATCAGGTTGGAATTTTCTCATTAATTCAACACCTTCCTCAACTGTATCAAGGCTTGGATCTGGTTCAACATCAAAATACAATTCTAAGTCAACTTTATTACGTCTTCTCTTAATTGCATCTTCAATTTTTGCAACATAACCAAGGTTGTACATACCTCTGTCAGTTATAATCATGGCTTTATCCATAAATTTCATATCTCTTAAATATCTAATTGAATTTTTTTCAAAGTAGATTTTTGGAGGAAGTTTAACCCATTGCATATTGTTGTTACGTCTCCCTATTCTCTTAATATTTAATAAATTAACAGCACTTACGTTGTTAGATACAGAGTTATGTCCATAAGATCCACATCCTAATGTTAATGAAGGAATGAATGCATTATAAACAGAACCAATACCACCAAATGTAGATGGTGCATTTTCAATAACACGAATTGCTTTACATTTTAAACCAAATTCTATTGAAATTTCATGATTTTGAGTATGAATAGCTGCAGAATGTCCTAAACCATTAAATTCAACCATTGCTGCTGATTTTGCAATACCATCTTCAGTTGAAGAAGCTTTTAATACAGCTAATACTGGAGATAATTTTTCTCTAGTTAATGGTTCATTAGGTCCAACTTCATTACATTCAGCTAAGATAATTTGAGTATCTTCTGGTACTTTAAATCCAGCTTGTTCTGCAATCCATGGAGCAGGTTTACCTACAACATTAGGATTAACCCCTTTATCTTTATCAGGGAACATATAGTTTTCAAGTTTTGCTTTTTCTTCAGCATTTGTCCAATAAACTTTATAACGACTTATTTCTTCTTTAAATTCATTATAAATTTCATGGTCTACGATTGCAGCTTGTTCAGAAGCACAAATCATCCCATTATCAAATGATTTTGATAAAACAATATCATTTACAGCTCTCTTTAATACACAGCTCTTTTCAACATATGCAGGAACGTTACCAGCACCTACACCTAAAGCAGGTTTACCACATGAGTAAGCGGCTTTAACCATTGCATTACCACCTGTTGCTAAGATTGTAGCAACACCAGAATGATTCATTAATGCATTTGTTGCATACATTGATTTCATTCCCAACCATTGAATGCAGTTTTCAGGTGCCCCTGCAGCAACTGCAGCTTCTCTCATAATTTTTGCAGCTTGCACTGAACATTCATATGCTGAAGGATGGAATGAGAAAATAATCGGATTTCTTGTTTTTAAACAGATTAAAGATTTAAAAATAACTGTAGATGTTGGGTTTGTTGTTGGAACAATACCACAAACAACTCCTACTGGTTCAGCAATTTCAGTAATTCCAGTTAATGGATCTTCATTGATGATTCCAACAGTTTTTAAATGACGAAGATTGCTAGTAACATATTCACAAGCAAATAAGTTTTTAACTGCTTTATCTTCAAAAACACCTCTCCCTGTTTCGTTAACTGCAGCTTCAGCTAAAGTTCCATGTGCATCTAATCCCGCAACAGAACATTTTGCTACGATGTAGTCAACGGCATCTTGATCGAAAGATTCAAATTTTTCTAAAGCAACTAAGGCATTCTGTACTAATTCATCAACATGTGCGTCAATTTTTTCATTAGTCCATTCAACTGCCTTTGGAGCTTCTTGTTTTGTAACTTTTTTTTCTGCCATTTTCTTTCCTCCAAAATAATATATTTATTTATGGCTTAAGTTTACTATATTCCTTGTGAAAAAACAAGCATAGTGAACAAAAAATATGATAAAAAAATAAAGAAAATATGCTGAAAACCCTATCATTACCAATACCAAAAAAAGAAAGCCCTCACATATTATTATGGTCTAATAAACATGCAAAGCGACTTACACCAGTAGAAGTATATCTCCTATGTAGAACATAAAAAAGGGACAAAATAAATTTTGTCCACTGGGCGATTAATCATCTTTGATGA
>CAYSWW010000208.1:0-3356 GCA_964434915.1 uncultured Coprobacillus sp. | reverse complement strand
GATTGCCGTGATTTTTTGATATTCAAAGGCGGAACATCGTTGTCAAAAAGTTTTAATATCATAGAGCGTTTCTCTGAAGACATTGACTTAGCAATCAGTCATTCATTTTTTGGTATTGAGAAAACTGGTAAAAGCCAGCGTGAGAAATTACGTAAAATGGCACGAGCATATATTCACAAGACCATTTCTTCACAATTAGATGCCCGTTTGAAAGAAATGGGAGTTTCTGGTTACAGTATAGAGAATGTATCTCAAGAACAAGATAAAAATGGAGAATGGAGACCAATAGATTCGGACAAAGATCCTACTGTAATTCTATTACACTATCTGTCAATTCTTGAAGATACGATAAATTATATACCTCCACGTGTTAAGATTGAGATAAGTTGTCTCTCTATGGATGAACCTACGGAATTACGACCAATCCGTTCTCTAATAGGTGAATGTTTTGATAGCGAAGATACCGATGCAGATAGTTTGATCAGAACCGTAGTTCCTACTCGTACATTCCTTGAGAAGCTATTTCTTTTGGCGGAAGAATTCCAAAAAGAAAAACCACGGAGCGTACGAATGTCACGACATCTGTATGATTTGGAGAAACTGATGGACACGGAATATGGAGAAGAAGCTTTGTCGAATCGAAAACTATATGATGCCATTGTTGAGCATCGTAAGACTTATTATGCTTTGAAGTATGTAAACTATGATTTACATGCCCCATCAACCATCAACTTTACAATACCAGAATCGGCTATAGAAGCATGGCAAAATGATTATGCAGATATGAGGCGTTTTTTTATTTATGGTAAATCTTTAGAGTTTGATGTACTTATGCAGAAAATAAGGGAGTTGCAAGAAAGAGTGAGGTTCATGTAAAAAGCCAAACCACCGAACAGTTTTGTGTCAAATTACCGAAAATATAAAAATCAAACTTGTGGGCAAAAATTTGACAAAATACCTATCGCGGTCCTGAAGATGGAATTTATATTGTTCCGATAAGATGTCTGAAGCAATAACTTAACAACAATTAATATGACAAGCAAATATTTCTTTAAATATATCAATTCGAATCTTTGGATTTTCTTATTGATTGCCACGATTATAACATCATTTTTTATCTTTGGGAATTTTTGGAAATATTACATAAACACCTTATGGGTAGATCCAATAGTCTCTCAATTGATTGGTAATGAATGGTGGGTAATATCCATATGCTCACTCTTTATTGTCGCCTATTATAGTAAAGAATATTTCTTTAGTGAACTTCCAAATAGAAATAGAATTAAGTGTCTTTTAATGTTTGTAACCATATATCTTTTTTGTTTCTTTTCTGGGAAATGGAATTACTCATTAATAATATCGGGAAACCAATATACAGCATGGGCAAATATTTTAATTCTACTACCTATTATAGGTGAAATCATTTTATTTGTTAGGATAAGAAATAAAATCAAGTCAAATAATGTTCAAAAAACGCCATCTTTAGAGATTGAGAAAGTATACAATATAGAAGATTCGTATCAGCGAAATAAATTATATATTACCACATACAATACTTTAGAAAGTTGCTTTTATAAAGAATGCTGTTTTGCTTTCTCAATTACCGGACTATGGGGAAGTGGAAAAACAACTTTTATGAATTATCTTAAAAGTGAATATCACAATAAATCTTCTGTAAGCATTATTGAATTTGAACCTTGGAAAAATGACACAACGGAGGGTATTATTAGGAATTTCTTTATACTTTTATGTAAAGAGCTAAAGTTGTATATTCCTAATATATCCTCAACTTTAAACGAATATATAGACTCATTGTTGGATGAAGAGTCAGTTAAACCTCTTAAAGCAATCAGTAAATCCTTATTGAAGATTTTCAACAAGCAAAAAGACCCATACAAAGACATTAAAGATAATTTAGAACATAGTAAACATAAGATAGTCGTTTTCATTGATGATATTGACCGCCTAAATGCAGATGAAATCAAAGAAGTATTATGTCTGATTAGAAATACTGCTAATTTCCCCTTCGTACAATTCATTGTCGCATATGATAAGGATTATGTTTGTGAAACCTTAAAAAGAGATGGAATTTATAACCCCGAATTGTATCTAGAGAAATTCTTTAATACAGAAATATCTCTTCCTAAAAGTGAAGAACGGATTATCTGTAATGAACTACTAACTCGTATATCAAAAACTATAAACACAGTATGGGGAATATCAAAAGAAAACACCAGAATACATGATATGGTATATTATCGTCCTAATGATTATACAAATAGCATTATTGATTGCCTCCTAGTCCCTAAAATATTGTATACTATTAGAGATGTTATTCGTTTCCATAATTTATTTTATTTAATTTCAGAAACATATAAAGGGCAAGATGCAAAAGCTGAAATTGAATTTCAAGATTTATTTTATCTCGAATTGTTACACTATAGATATTCAAATATTTATTCTGTGCTTTGCAATAATCCGTTATCAATATTAGAGCTGAATGAATATAGTTTGTCGTTAAAAGCCGAAGCAAAAAAAAAATTACATGGTTTAAATACAGGTAATCAAGACATGGAAATTGCTTACGATATATTATATTATCTATTTTTGCATAGTAAACGTAAAAATTCAATGCCCTATTTAAGAAACTATTCCAAATATTTCATGTATCGGTTGGATAATAAGATTCTTACCACATCTAATTTTTTGACGCTTGAAAATATTGAGGAGAATAATTTTGGAAATATTGTAGACCAGATGTACAAAGATAAATATCCTTCAGAGTTTGAGTATCAGATATTAGAAATACTAAATCAAATACCATTTAATGATAGGGCACAAGATGGTAATATCATATATAAGAAAGTATATAAAATCATAACACTAATACTAACACATACAAAATTACGACCGCTTAGAGATGAAGTTTCAACTGCTGTAATTGCACATTTAAGAGTAATGCATTGTATAGATAAGACACATTTACGAGATATGCTGAATCTCTTTAATCTTATTGATTTTAATGCTGAACCTACTCCATATTTTGATATGGATAATTTCCTTATGTCCATTTTATTTAAAGAAAATTTAGCAGTAATATTACGAAAACAAGTTGGGGCTGATGAATATGAAATTATACATAAATTTCTATCCACCGCATCTAATGTCGAATTTATATCTTCTAAATTGAGTAATTTTATTCAGAATACTAAGAGTAATAATATTAGTTCAGAAAAACTATTAATACCTATCACAGAACTATCAAATATACAATTAAATTACTTTGTTAATTGTAATGATAAATTATCAGAAACAGGATTCTCTCTATTCTATAATTGTCAGGTAGACACAAATCC
>CAYSWW010000207.1:0-3379 GCA_964434915.1 uncultured Coprobacillus sp. | reverse complement strand
TGGACAAAGTGAATATGCTGGGGGTCAAGCTTTTTATCAATTGAAGAATAAATAATATGTGAAAGGACAATGTGATGTTGTCCTTTTATTATATTGTAAAAATAATTGCTTTCATGAGATTTCTTATTATATAATAGGAAAGCAAAGGGGAGAGAAATATGTTTGGAGATATTGAATTATTAAGTAAATTAGGGAAAGTTAAGTATAAAATAATGAAGACGGATCCATTGCGCTTTTTCACAAGATCGTTTATGGCAGGTGCTTATTTGGGTGCTGCAGCTGTTTTATCTTATACTTTAGGTGCTTTATTACAAAATCATGGTGTTGTAGCGAAGATTGCTGTGGCAGCTACGTTTGGGATTGGTTTGGTTGCGATTGTTTACTTAGGTGCTGAGTTGTTTACTGGTAATTGTTTTGTGACAATTATGCCAGTTTTAAAAAGAGAATTAAAAATAAGGGATATCATTCCAATGTGGATTCTGTGTTATGTTGGCAATTTGGTTGGGATTTCTTTGATTTGTTTTTTGTTTATAAAAAGTGGAGCACAAAAAAGTGTTTTAACGCCTTATTTAACTACAGTCATGGAATCAAAACTACAATTTGATGTCGTAGAATTATTGATTAAAGGAATTTTATGTAATTTTATTGTATGTATTGCTGCTTACTCTGGTATTAAAATTAAAGATGAAACAGCACGTTTGATTGTGATTATGGTTTTTGTGATGGCATTTGTATTACCAGGATTTGAACACTGTATTGCTAATGCGGGAATTTTTACAATGGGAATGACGCAATTAGGGTTAGCGATTGATTGGCACATGATGCCTTTACATATGCTTATTTCAACGCTTGGAAATATTATTGGAGGTAGTCTTTTATTGGCTATTCCAATCTATATTGTTTTTAGAAAACCAAAGAATAAAGAGAATTTATAGATTTTAATACGACATATTCTTTTTTGGATAATTGAATAATTTTTTGAGAGAGAGTTACTTACTAGTCTTTACTCTATAAATGGAAAAAAGTATCGGTAATGCTATCATTTATATTAATAATAACGACATAATAGCTATCAAAGGATATAGCAACTATGTCGTTTTTGTTGTTTAGCTATGCCGTTTTGGAAAAGTGAGGGTTATATGATTACTTATTCATAAAAACCAATTTTTAAATAAACATCATAAATTTGTGAATCGCTTTGAAGCGAAAATAAAGCAACTGTCTCAGATTTATTAACTTTTAATTCATTATTTATTTCTATAATTTCATAATCGACAATATTTATATCTAAGTCTTTAATCATCAAATTTGAATGGCTATCTATTTTTTCACTGTCATATACCGCAATGATACCCTTAAATGAATTTTCATTTTCATATTCTTCAAATAGAATTGTTCCTTGGTTGCTCATATTTTTTACCATATGTAACGGCTGTAAGTGGTATTGAAAAAAGTTCAATTTGATTATTAATCATCTTTACTTCTATTTGTTCAACATTATATAACTCAAATATATAACAAGGTAACATATTTTCTTTGTTTTCGTTTTTCAAAAAGATAAAATTTTATTTATTTTGACAACCTAAAAATACAAATAGAAGTATAATTGTTAATAACGTACATGCAATTTTTTCATATCAATCGTTCCTTTTTTATATATTGACAAATACAATAATCATATTATTTATCTTTATATCTGATTTGATAACTTACCTTTCCCTTTTCTCCATGAGCATTCCATGTCGTAACATATGATGCATCAAATTCACTGATTAATATTCCTAATGCATTATCATACACTTTATAAGGCCACATTTGTTTTCTTACTTTAGCATAAACATCTAATCTACTTACCCCTTTTCCGCTATTAACTTTTGCTTTTTGTGCATTGGTTAGTTCATAATTTTTGCTTGAAGAAGATGTACTTGAATATCCAACACCTATAGAAATAGCTACTGACTTTGTAACATTAGCTGAAACACGAATTGAGAAACTGTAGTAGAAACACTGTATCTTGTAGCCGTATTCCAATTTCCTGTATCAGGATGATACCCTACTGATCCATATGGAAATGTCTTATCATAAGTAACAGTATATGTCGAATGTGTATTACTAGTTCTTGAATGAGATGAATGATATACAGTAACATATTTATAGTTTTCTTATAGCTCACTAATTTATTCATTAGATAACTCTATATACGAAATTATTTATCATTACCTATAGAATGAGTTTCTAAAGCTGATACTGGGAGTGTGCTCGTAAACATTAAAAACGACGCTGTTAAAAAATTTCTTCGTTTCAATTAACATAATATTTAATATTCTTACGTTGATTTCTAATTATTCTATATTCTTGAGTGCTATAGTATTTATATCTCTATTCTTAATTTGGAAGGATAATCATGAGTAAAAACATTCTTGATACATCAAAGGTGTTTGACGCAAAGATTAGAATTCAGATAATAGCAAGTCTATCTGTTGATGATTTAACATATAATCAATTAAAAAAAGTATGTCAATGTGCAGATGGAGCGATGACCAATCATACAAGCAAACTTCATGAAGCTGGTTATATTGATGTAAAAAAAGAATTCGTTAATAAAAGACCACAAACAACATACTCGATTACAGATTTAGGAAAAAAGTCTTTTAAAGAATTTGTAGAACTATTAAATGAACCATTAAAAAAGGAGAAATAAAGTGTGAAAAAACTTAATATTATGTGTCACATTGGCATTTTGTATGATACCGACTAATGTGATAGATGCTGATACCTTATTTCTAATATAAATTTAATGTTACAAAATATTAATGATAGATATGACACACAATTTCATATTTATGAAGAAGATGAATACTATGAAAATCAACTAGATAATTGTTTTCAAAGGGACTATCAAACTTATATTTCAACTATATAATCCATTGATAAAAAAGAATTTTTTAATGAATGTATTACAATAGCTATGATGTCTACAAAAATAAATGTGAATATTACAGAAACAATATTAGCAAGTAAAACTCAATTAAATATTTTGATACTACTTACACTCTCACAATAACTGTAAGTAAAATTGCTACTATGAACTATTTTAAATTGTCAAGTTGTACAGGTAGTTTTAAAAATTCTAATAAGTCATATTCGATTAACGTAAAAGGCAACATAGTAACTTATGTGGGCAAAGTCAGCAAAAAGTTCACTATTAATTTCAATATGAATGAATTATAAGTGAGAGAATGTAACGAAATAAAAAAATTTGATATGTAAATTTCCGTGTGAGTGAAAAGGAATTACTTTAAATTTCTGAATGACATTTAAAAAAATTTTTGATTGACCATCAAGCACAGGGTGAAAAATACGATTCAGATAATTCCAA
>CAYSWW010000206.1:0-3440 GCA_964434915.1 uncultured Coprobacillus sp. | reverse complement strand
ATTTTTTCATTTTATACATTAAATTTAAAAAACATAATGTCGCCATCTTGACCAACATATTGCTTTCCTTCTTGTCGAATCTTCCCTACTTCTTTTAATGCAAGCTCTGAACCATATTTCATTAAATCATCATAACTATATGTTTCTGCTTTAATAAAACCTTTCTGGAAATCAGTATGTATAATTCCAGCCATTTCCGGAGCTAACATTCCCTTTTTAAAAGTCCAGGCACGTACTTCATCCGCTCCGACAGTAAAGAAAGTGTTTAAACCTAATAAAGCATAAGCTTCTTTAATAAGTTTATCCAAACCACTTTCATCAATTCCTAAATCTTGTAAAAACAATGCTTTTTCTTCCTCATCTAACCCAACTAATTCACTTTCAATTTTAGCACAGATAGGAACAACGCCACATCCTTCTTTTTGTGCATAAGCTTTTAATTCAACATAATAAGGATTATCTTCAGGATTTTCTAAATCTTCTTCACCTAAATTCGCTACATAAATCAATGGTTTCATTGTAAGTAATGTATATTGTCTAACAATTGTCATCTCTTCTTGAGAAAAAGTCATCGTTCTTGCTGGTTTTCCCGCTTCTAAAACTTCTTTTAATGGTGTTAAAACTGCCATTTCTGCTTTAGCTTCTTTATCACCAGATTTCGCTTTCTTTTCAATTTTCCCAATTCTTTTTTCGACTGTCTCTAAATCAGCAAAAATCAATTCTAAATTAATAGTTTCTATATCTCTAACCGGATCGACATCACCATCAACATGGGTAATATCCTTATCTCTAAAACAACGAACTACTTCACAAATCGCATCAGTTTCTCTAATATTTGCTAAAAACTTATTACCTAAACCTTCACCACGACTAGCACCTTTCACCAATCCAGCAATATCAGT
The DNA here is from genome assembly GCA_964434915.1 of uncultured Coprobacillus sp. Taxonomy (GTDB): domain Bacteria; phylum Bacillota_I; class Bacilli_A; order Erysipelotrichales; family Coprobacillaceae; genus CAYSWW01. The sequence continues at coordinate 2,538 of CAYSWW010000206.1, read as the reverse complement.
AAATTCAAATGTTGTCGCAATTGTCTTCTTAGGTTTAAAAATCTTTGTTAATTCTTCTAATCGATAATCTGGAACTTCTACAACGCCTACATTAGGATCAATAGTTGCAAATGGATAGTTGGCAGCCTCAACTTGAGCATTTGTAATTGCATTAAATAAAGTTGATTTCCCAACATTTGGAAGTCCTACAATACCAGCTGTTAATGCCATTTATAATCACTCCTTAACTCCATATCATTTTATCAAAAATATTTCAAAATACAACTTTATTATAAAACTTTTACAACTTTTATATGATACTCAACTCTTGTGGTAATCTTTTCATTTGTTTTATCATATTATTTTCGTTATAATAGTATCGGGTGATTTCATGGAAGCTTTTTATCAAAATATATTATCTTTTATTCATCAAAGACCAATTCTAAAAAAAACTTTAATAACTATAGCTAAATATTTTCCATATATGACTTTCTGTATGTATCCCTGTATTCTGATTATATTATACATAACAAAAAGTTCTCAATTTTTTCATGCAGTATGGAAACCTCTTTTTGCTTTTATATACGTAACAATTATCCGCAAAATTATCAATCGACCACGCCCTTATGATGCTTATTCTATTCAATCTCTTATTGGGCATAAGCACGGTGAATCTTTTCCTAGTCGTCATACGGTTAGTGCTTTTATCATTGCCTTGGTCGCTTTTTATGTGCAAGTCCCATTAGGTATATTTGCTATTATAATAGCCATAATAATAAGTGTTAGTCGTATTTTATGTGGTGTACATTATATAAGTGATGTTATTGTTTCTATATGTATTGCATTTGCTATATATTATATTTAATTAAAAAATTATTTTGTTGACTTCTAGTAAAAATAGATTATACTATACTTAAAATATTTTAAGTATTTCCAGGAGGTATGTTATGCTTAGTAAAGATTTCCAGGCAGTTTATAACATTTTTAAAATGAATTTTTATGCATCAATTTGTGCGAATTCAAAAGAACTGACTATGCAGGAAGCTTTTAGTTTAGATATTATTTATATGTTAGGTAATCCTACTATTTTAGAATATGCAAGATATATGGGGATTTCACAACCAAATGCGACATACAAAATTAACCAAATGATTGAAAAGGGTTATCTGATTAAAGAAGTATGTGAAAATGATAAACGTGCTTATCGTTTAACAGTTACTGATAAGTTTTTGGCTTTTTATCGTGATAATGATCGTTATATCCAAAAAGTTCTTGGTGATATTGAAAATATTTTTACTCATGAAGAAGTTGAACTTCTTAAAAAAATGTTAAAAACAATTTATCAGTATTTAACACAAGAAGAATAATCAATACTTACCTTATTATCTTTACCTTCATCATTTATTCTCCTGTTTTTACTCATTCTATTTTGATCAATAAATTTAATTTTTATAATAAAATATATCTCCATTTTAATAAAAAACATGTTAATATTATACATGGAGGATGTATTTATGATTGATATACTAATTAAAGCTTTTGGATTTATTCTTTTTATCATTATTGGTTTCTTATTGAAGCAAAAAGGAATATGTAAAAGAGAACATGGTTTATTTTTATCTACAATAATTATGAATATCACATTACCATGTGCGCTTCTATCTTCTATCAACAACTTAGAATTAACACCAGTTCTATTACTTGCTTTAGTGATTGGCTTTTTAGGAAATATTCTTACAATTTTATCTGCTTATATCATTACGAGTCAAGAAAAACCTATTAATCGCGCTTTAGCAATGATTAATATGTCTGGTTACAACATTGGAACATTTACGCTCCCTTTTGTACAAAGTTTCTTTCCAGCAAGTGCTATTGCCTATGTCTGTTTATTTGATACAGGGAATGCTTTGATGTGTCTTGGTGGAACTTTTACTCTTGCGAGCGTTATTGTATCAGCAGATGAAAAGCCTACTTTTCATATCATAATGAAAAGATTATTCTCTTCAATACCTTTTTGTACATATATCATTTTATTCTTTCTTTCACTCTTTCATATTGCAATACCCGAACGAATATTGAGTGTCACAAGTATTGCAGGAAATGCGAATTCATTTTTAGCTATGTTAATGATTGGTATTATGCTGGAAATAAATTTAGATCTTTCACAAATTAAAACGATTAAAAAATTAATTGTGAATCGCTATCTTATTTCTATTCTACTTTCTTTGATCATTTATTTTCTTTTACCAGTTGATTTGATTTTAAGGAAAATGATTGTATTAGCGTTATTTGCACCTGTATCAAGTGTTGCTCCAGTTTTCTCTTCAAAGCTGGGATCTCGTAGTCCTATTCCTGCGGCTATTAATTCATTAAGTATTATTATAAGTATTATCATATTGACTATACTCATTATGTTATTTGCTTAAAAGGTCATTTTATGATTATATTTAATCATAATAACCACACATTCCTTTCCGCCTGCGGCTACAAGGCACACATAGTCATGAATGATTCCTTGCTTGTGCAGGCATTTTATTTTATATTCTTACTGAAGGAGTC
>CAYSWW010000205.1:0-3445 GCA_964434915.1 uncultured Coprobacillus sp. | reverse complement strand
ATGACAAACTTGGCATCTGGTTTATCAAGGTCAGCTGATAATTTATTAGAAAAATTAACAATTTCTCTTTTCGTTTCATATAGATCTGTGGTAAAATAACTCATGGAAAATCCCTCCTAAATTTTGTTTATTGTATTAAAATTATTATAACATTTAAGAGGCTGATTTCCCTTATAAATAAAGCAAAACAGGCAATTTGTGAATAACTTTTTACCTGTTTTTTTATTTTTTACCGAAACTCAAAATTTTAAAACATGGTTAGCTCGTTGTTAAATATGAGTATAAGCTTGAGGTTCCAATAATGATGCTGCATCTTGATCACAAATGACTGTAAAATTTGGATGAAGTTTTAAGATTGTGGCTGGAATATCTTGATTAACAGGTTCATCTAAGAATTTCTTTAATATTTCAGCTTTCTCTTTACCATTGACAATCATCACAAGATGTTTAACACGCATCAGACTCTTTGGACCCATGGTATAAGTAAATGGTTGACGTGGTCTATCAGCATATGTTGGATTAACCTTTTGTTTTTCTGGGAATGGAAATTTATATGTATAGCTATCAAAAGGTGTACATCTTGGGCAATTGCCACAAAAATGACCATCCCATCCTAAACCAATAACCATGACATCAATACCACCAACATTTCTAATTTCATTATCATAATCTTGCCAGTTCTCACTATTCACAATATGAATGCGTTGTTCAGGAATATGAGCAGGTTTAAAAAAGAGTTCTTGCATTTCATTCCAATTTGGACCATGTTCTTCATCAATATATGGATTTTCATCAAATAGATAATATTGAATATCTTTGAATTTATCTTGATCTTTGACATATGGAATCATCATTTCATACATTTTTTTAGGTGAACGACCTGATGTAAGAGAAATGTTAACGCGTTTGTCTTGCATCATTGCTCCTAATAAAATAAACATTGCACTTTCACTCATTTTTGTTTCGTTATCTTCAATAATTAGTTTCATGTTAACCTCCTTATATTTTTCTAATTTTGATAATTTTATTATATCGAATAATAAAAGATAATCAATAATTTTAAAAAAACATCTTTACTTATAAAAACGCTTGTAAAAACATCCTATCTAGCTATAAATTTAATAGTTTTTGTGATAAAATATGCAAAGGGTGATATAAATGACAAAAGTTGTTTCAGCAAAAGATATAGAATTTGTTTGCAAAATAATTAATCAAGGTGGAGTTGTTGCTTTTCCAACTGAAACAGTCTATGGGGTTGGAGTAAAATTTGGGTCCAAAGAGGCATTAGATCGTCTTATGGAAGCAAAAAATAGAGATTATTCAAAAGCAATAACATTAATGGTAGCAGATAAAAAAGAAATTGAAAAATTTGCTTTTATGAATGTTGATGCTCAAAAAATTATTCAACATTTTATGCCAGGAATGATTACATTAATCTTAAAAAAGAAACCTTCTGTTGATTCGACAATGACAAATGGTAAAGAAACAATCGGTATCCGTATTCCAGATAGTGAGTATGTCCTCTCATTATTAAGAAAAGTCGGTCCAATGTTAGTAACAAGTGCTAATTTATCAAATCATCCTAATACAACATCAACCCAAGAAGTTTTAGAACAATTAGATGGTCGTATTGATCTAATTGTTGATGGAAAAACATTTGATGATGTTGCAAGTACGGTAGTTGATGTGAGTGATTCAGAAGTCAAAGTATTACGTTATGGAAAAATATCAGAAGAAGAAATAGAGGAGGCTTTAAAATGAAAATAGCTGTTGCTTGTGATCATGGTGGATATCGTTTAAAAAATGTTATCATTGACGAATTACAGAGACAGGGGTATGAAGTTGTGGATTTTGGAACAAACAGTGAAGAAAGTTGTGATTATCCTGATTATGCTACTAAAGCAGCGAGAGCTGTTGCATCTGGTAAGTGCGAAAAAGGTGTTGTTGTGTGTGGAACAGGTATTGGTGTATCGATTGTATGTAATAAGATTAATGGAATACGTTGTGCATTAGTTCATGATGTATTTAGTGCTAAGGCTACGAGAGCACATAACGATACGAATATGCTTGCAATGGGACAAAGAGTGATTGGTGAAGGATTGGCTTTAGAAATATTAAATGCATGGTTACATACAGAATATGAAGGGGGAAGACATGACGCAAGAATTATGAAAGTCATGGATTTAGAAAGGAATGATTAGATGAGAGATAACGAAGTTTTTGTGAGTGTAGAAAAAGAATTAAATAGACAAAGAAACAATATTGAATTAATTGCTTCTGAGAATTTTGTATCTGAAGAAATTTTAGAATTAGCTGGTTCAGTTCTTACAAATAAATATGCTGAAGGATATCCTTCTAAGCGATATTATGGTGGTTGTGTATATGTTGATGAAGTCGAAGAGTTGGCTAGAAATCGTTTAAAGAAATTATTTGGTTGTGAACATGCTAATGTTCAACCTCATAGTGGTGCTCAAGCCAATACTGCTGTTTACTTAGCTTTATTGCAACATGGTGATAAGGTTTTAGGAATGTCTTTGAATGATGGTGGTCATTTAACGCATGGACATCCATTAAATTTTTCTGGTATTAATTACGATTTTTATAGTTATGGTGTAAATCGTGAAACAGAAATGCTTGATTATGAAGATTATCAAAAGAAAGTTGAAGAAATCAAACCAAAATTAGTTGTTGCAGGGGCAAGTGCTTATTCTAGAATTATTGATTTTGAATTAATGGCGAAAATAGCACATGATAATGGAGCTATATTTATGGTTGATATGGCCCATATAGCCGGATTAGTAGCAGCTGGATTACATCCATCTCCATTTCCTCATGCTGATATTGTGACATCAACAACTCATAAAACATTAAGGGGACCTCGTGGTGGTGTGATTATGTGTAAGCAAGAGTATGCAGCAACTATAGATCAAGCAGTTTTCCCTGGAATGCAAGGTGGTCCATTAATGCATATTATTGCGGCTAAAGCTGCTTGTGTCTATGAAGCAATGCAACCTGAATTTAAAGATTATGCAGTTCAAATTATTAAGAATACTAAAGCTTTAGAGAAATCTTTGAAAGAGGAAGGATTTAGACTTGTGGCTGGTGGAACAGATAATCATTTGATTTTAATTGATGTGAAATCAAGTTGTGGTATTACAGGGAAGAAAGCTGAAAGATTATTAGACGAAATTCATATTACAGCTAATAAGAACGCGATTCCATTTGATACTGAAAAGCCATTTAAAGCAAGTGGTATTCGTATAGGAACACCAGCTATGACAACAAAAGGATTTAATGAGGAAGATTTTAGAGAAGTTGGAAAAATTATAGCTTATCGATTGAAAAATGAAGAAACAGATGGAATTAAAGCAGAATGTTTAGCACGTGTAAAAGCTTTAACTGATAAAGTTGATATGTATAAAGGAAAAACATATATAAAATAAGG
>CAYSWW010000204.1:0-3477 GCA_964434915.1 uncultured Coprobacillus sp. | reverse complement strand
TCCTAACCAAATAAATTGAAGAACTTTTTACCATTTAATTTGGCATTCAACAGAATAGTAAATAGAAAGGTTTGGGCAAAAGGGTATGACTGTGTGACAGTAGGACATAACAAGAAAGCTGTCAAGAATTATATAAGAAATCAATTACAGGAGAGAAAATGAAATAAAAAACATCTTTAAGGGATAAAAAGTGAAAGTGTTATAGTTGTCAGTCTTCAATGGTCGAAGAACTTGCACAACGATATTCTCTTACAAGGGTTATCCATACCACTGATTTTATCAGTGGTTATACTTTTTTTATTCAATAAAAAAGCATCTTTTCATAAGATGCATTCTTTATTATTAAGCACTTTTTCTAAGACTTCTTAATTCTCTCGCTGAAATTTTTACTTTCTTTGGTTTACCATTGACTAAAATAGTAGCTTTTTGTAAGTTAACATTCCATTTTCTTCTTGTTGCATTTAATGCGTGAGAACGAGAATTACCAGACATAGGTCCTTTTCCACTAACTTCACATTTTCTAGCCATTTTTTTCACCATCCTTTACCATTATGATTCACATACTTTGATATAATATCATTATTAATACGAAAATGCAAATATTTTTTTCATTTTTCATATTAGCTTTTTCATATTAAAGGATAATAAGTCAATATATCGTGTGTAAATATAATATATGATTTATGTGAATATTTCAACATTTTTTATTCTTTTCATTTACAAGTTTGGCAGACTGGAGTATAATTCATTGCGTATGCAATATGTATGAAATATTTGTCAATAATATAAAAATAAGATATAATATATATAATTATATCTATAAAAAGATAGGAGGAATATTATGATCAAGAAAACTACTGATTTAGGAGATATTAATCTTTCACTAGATGTTGTTGCAAGTATTACTGGCGGAGCGGCAACTGAATGTTATGGTGTTGTTGGTATGGCTAGTCAAAAAATTATGAAAGATGGTTTCTATGATTTGTTAAGAAAAGAAAACTATGCTAAGGGAATTGTTGTAGAAGATGGTGAAACCGGAATCATATTGAATGTTTATATTATTGTGGGATATGGAATTAAAATTTCTGAAGTCGTTTATGAGGTTCAAAAGAAAGTTAAATATGTTTTGGAAACAACGTTAGAAATAGATATTGAAGCAGTGAATGTTTTTGTACAAAGCATTCGTGTATTAGATTAGTTTGGTGGAGGTAAAACATGAAAATTATAGATGGTAGCATGTTTCAAAAAATGGTTGTTACAGGTGCAATTGTCCTGCATAATAATCATCCTGAAATTGATGCATTAAATGTTTTTCCAGTTCCTGATGGTGATACTGGAACAAATATGTCTTTAACTTTTAGCGCTGGTGCAAGTGAAATTGAATCAATGGATTCTCATGATATATATGAAGTCTCAAAAAAATTATCTAGAGGTTTATTAATGGGTGCAAGAGGAAATTCTGGAGTTATTCTTTCCCAAATCTTTAGAGGAATTTCAATGGCTTTTGAAGGGAAAAAGGAAGTCAATGCGGTTGAATTGGCTCAAGCTTTAAAAAATGGATCGAAGGTGGCTTATAAAGCTGTTATGAGACCTGTTGAAGGAACTATTTTAACAGTGATTAGAGAAGCAAGTGATGCAGTTGTAAAATATGCAAAAGAAGGAATGGAAATAGAGGATGCTTTTTCTTATTTCGTAAAAGAAGCTGAAGAATCTTTAGAAAGAACACCTGATCTTTTACCAGTTTTAAAAGAAGTCGGTGTAGTTGATAGTGGTGGAGCAGGTTTATTACTTGTTTTCACTGGATTTATTGCTGCTTTAGCAGGAGAAGAAATTGAGAAAGTTGAAATCAAAGGCACTCAGACAAAAGAAGCATTAGTTGATGTAGAATCTGAAGATGAAGAAGCATTTGGATATTGTACTGAATTTATTTTTAGATTGGATCCAAGAAAAATCAAAGCTTTTAAAGAAGAGAGTTTAAGAAATGAATTAGAAAGATTACCTGGAAATAGTATTGTCGTTGTACAGGATGAAGATATTGTAAAAGTTCATGTACACACATTAAAACCTGGTAATGCTTTAAATGTTGCTCAAAGATATGGAGAATTCATTAAATTAAAAATCGAAAATATGCAGGAACAACATAATTCTATATTGGAAGCTAATACAGGAACTTCTGTTGAAAAAGTAAAACAACCAGCACCTCAATCTGAAAAAAAAGTAGCAATCATTAGTGTTGCTGCCGGTGATGGAATTAGAGATATGTTTTTAGAATTGCACTGTGACTATGTAGTTAGTGGTGGACAAACAATGAATCCTTCAGCTGAAGATATTGTTCAAGCTATTCGTGATGTAAATGCTAAACATGTTATTATTTTACCTAATAACTCTAATATTGTCATGACTGCTCAACAAGCTGCAATTATTTTAGAAGATGAAGTTGATGTTCAAGTTATTCCTTCAAAAACTATTCCACAAGGATTATCTGCATGTATCATGTATAATCCAGAAGTTTCTTTAGAAGAAAATCTCGAAGAAATGAAAGCTGCAATTGCACATGTTAAGACCGGACAAGTGACTTTTGCGATTAAAGATACGAACATTGATGGAATTGATATTAAAGCCAATCAATATATGGCTTTATGCGAAAAAGAAATAACAGCATGTGTTCCAACAAAGATTAAAGCTTTGTTGGAAACATTAAATCAGTTAGTAGATGAAGACTCTGAAATTATTACATTAATTTATGGTGAAGATGTTAGTGAAGAGGAAGTGGCTGAAGCTAAAGCTTATATTGAAGATAATTATGAAGCTGAGCTTGAATGTGTTGATGGTAAACAACCTGTTTATTCTTTTATTGTAAGTGTCGAATAAGTTAAAATCTCAGTACTCCACAATAACCTGAGGTTTCCAACTTGTGGGGAGTGGAATAACTTGGGGTAAGAGTCACCCTATATTCTGTAAAGGGCAGAAGTGACAGCCGATCTATCGGCCTCACTTCTGTTTTTGGATGTGCCGGGCATGGCACGAATTCAGTTGGAGACAAACCAACCACAGGTAATTACCGCCAAGTGTAGTGAACCACAAGTCGTTAACAGTGATGTTAAGGATGAAGGAAGTGGTATAGCGATTCTTTCGAACGTACGAACAGAAATCTGATATAAGGCTAAATGGTGGATGAAGTTGCCAAACAAACTGAAATCCAAAAGGTAAACGTAAAACCAAGACAGTAAATCAGGACGTTGTGAAAGAAATAGGATTCGTGAATTACACCTGGAGGTCTTGTGGACGATGAATTCCAATATCTTTAAAATCAGTGATGGTAACATCGGTCGAAAAAGGTTTACCACAAGAAGTCAGTTAAGGTCGTAGTAGGTAAAGACATCTATACCAAAGAACCTAACGTTTATATGGTGTAACATACTATACTGTTGAACCGCAAATTTTTTAGTTCCAAAAGTGATAAATTTATTCAAATTA
>CAYSWW010000203.1:0-3494 GCA_964434915.1 uncultured Coprobacillus sp. | reverse complement strand
TTTAAAAATGATTATATCTTCTAGTTCCGTTTATGTCTTCAATATACCAATAGACATAATCTCCAGATGCTAAAATTATCAATATTTACGATTTGGTTACAAAACAACTCTTTTTATAAAAAGCAATACCATATCCTATAAAATCTGTATATCCCTCATTATAGAATTCTTCACGATATTTCTTCTCATTGATTTGCTTAGCTGCTTCTTCACTCTTTGCCTTCAGTTCCTTCATTTCTTTTGCATATTTACATTCAATAATCATTCCTGTTTCATCAAAATCATTTGGTATGACGGCAATGTCATATCTTCCTGTTCCCGATTCTCTATTTGATTTAACATGAGTATCTTGTAGCATTCCTAACAAAAATCCATGATAAAAACTTTCATTATAATCAAAATAACTGATTGAGCATGACAATAAATTGTTTAATATCTTTCTTGCGGTGATTTCATCACCCGCAAGTAATGCTTCTTTAAATGATTGACTGTTATCTTTTATTCTTTTATCAAACCATTCAATAAAGGTATTTTCATAGATGCTTTTGATTTCCTGGTTTGGAATCTGTAAAAGATATCTTTTTGATGGTATTCTTTCTATGCATTTAAGATATCCGGTAAACAATAAGAAACTATAGATGTTATTAATATCGTCCATTTCTCGATAGGTTAGTTCTTCTTTGATTGTTTTTTCAATTGGATATCCTTTCATTAATTGATCAAATTCATCTTTTAGCTGATGACTAGATTGTTTAATATAATTATAAACAATATCATTACCACTGGTATTAGCCCAATAGGCTTGTGGCATTGAATCGTTTTCTCTGATGATCTGATGAACATATTTTAAGACACTCCATGGATTATAAATCTCACTATTGCCAAACAGATAACCATCATACCATTCTTTCATCTGATCATTGTATTGATCAATATGATAATATTCTAATAGACGATTGATTTCTTCTTGTGTAAAACCAAAGCATATACTTGATATTCCTTTATCAAAGATAGAATAAACATTAAAATTATTGAGTCCTGTAAAAATGCTCTCTTTCGCAATTCTTAAGCATCCTGTCATGATTCCCTTTTCCAAGGAATCATTTGTCTTTAACGCACAACTGAAGACACTTCTTAAGAAGTCAACCATTTCATCATAATAGTGATTTAAATAAGCTGATTGCAATGGAACATCATATTCATCAATAAGTATAATTACTTTTTGATGATAATGTTTTTCTAAACATTGTGACAATACTTTAAGAGCATCTTTTAAATCTGCTGAAGTAGCTTGTAACTCATGTAGCTTCTTTAATCTTTCTTTATTTATATCATTAAGATATAAACTTGAAAGAAGTTCTTCATGTTTATCAATGCTATTGCTAATTAAGATAGAAAATGAGCTTAAGAAACTATCGAAACTTAAAGCGTTCATATCTTTTAGAGAAATAAAGATAACCGGATACTGATTCTGATGTTTCATGGCTTCTTTATCTTTTGATATGTCAAGATTATTAAACAGATATACATTATCCTTTTCTTTGATTGAAAAGAAATAATAAAGCATACTCATGTTTAATGTCTTTCCAAATCTTCGTGGCCTTGTATATAAAGCAACTGATTCATTTATTATCTCTTTTATATAACAAGATTTATCTATATAGTAGTAATTGTTATCTATCAGTTGTTTAAAATTTTCTATTCCGATAGGTATCTTTTTCACTTCAATCAGCTCCTTTATCTATCATCATAATTTTTCAATATAACATGTTTTTTCATAAAAGGATATCCCATATCCTTTTATATTCATATAACCATCATTTCTGATGCCTTTAATATATCTCTTTTGTTTAATTTGTTCGACAGCATCATGAGCACTTTCAATTAATTGTGTTGGATCTGATGCTTTCTTTAATTCTATAACTACGCATGGCTTAAAGAGATTCAGTGGGAAAATGCCTATATCATATCTTCCATCTCCACTTTCTCTATTTGATTTTGTGTTATAGCTTGATAATAATCCTACCATAAAGCCATGGTAGAAACCTTCATTGTTGTCAAAAAAGCTGATGCTTTTGTCCAGTATATCATTAAGAATGGCATTTGCTTTTTCAACGTCTTCATTAATCAATGCATCAACAAATTCCTTTTTTCGATCCTTAGTAAATTCATGAAAATATTGATTAAACTGATTCTTGTATATCTCTTTAACTTCCCTATTAGGGATGACAAGTTCATAAGTATTTAATTGCTCATATTCTTGTCTTTTGACTTTTAAATACCCTGTAAACAATAAGAAACTATAAATATGATTAATATCATCCATATCTCGATATGTCATTTCCGGCATGATTGTCTTGATAATAGATTTTCCCTGTACCAGACTTTCAAACTCCTGTCTCATGGTTTCATTACCATTAAGAATATAATTATAAACAATATCATTACCACTGGTATTAGCCCAATAGGCTTGTGGCATTGAATCGTTTTCTCTGATGATCTGATGAACATATTTTAAGACACTCCATGGATTATAAATCTCACTATTGCCAAACAGATAACCATCATACCATTCTTTCATCTGATCATTGTATTGATCAATATGATAATATTCTAATAGACGATTGATTTCTTCTTGTGTAAAACCAAAGCATATACTTGATATTCCTTTATCAAAGATAGAATAAACATTAAAATTATTGAGTCCTGTAAAAATGCTCTCTTTCGCAATTCTTAAGCATCCTGTCATGATTCCCTTTTCCAAGGAATCATTTGTCTTTAACGCACAACTGAAGACACTTCTTAAGAAGTCAACCATTTCATCATAATAGTGATTTAAATAAGCTGATTGCAATGGAACATCATATTCATCAATAAGTATAATTACTTTTTGATGATAATGTTTTTCTAAACATTGTGACAATACTTTAAGAGCATCTTTTAAATCTGCTGAAGTAGCTTGTAACTCATGTAGCTTCTTTAATCTTTCTTTATTTATATCATTAAGATATAAACTTGAAAGAAGTTCTTCATGTTTATCAATGCTATTGCTAATTAAGATAGAAAATGAGCTTAAGAAACTATCGAAACTTAAAGCGTTCATATCTTTTAGAGAAATAAAGATAACCGGATACTGATTCTGATGTTTCATGGCTTCTTTATCTTTTGATATGTCAAGATTATTAAACAGATATACATTATCCTTTTCTTTGATTGAAAAGAAATAATAAAGCATACTCATGTTTAATGTCTTTCCAAATCTTCGTGGCCTTGTATATAAAGCAACTGATTCATTTATTATCTCTTTTATATAACAAGATTTATCTATATAGTAGTAATTGTTATCTATCAGTTGTTTAAAATTTTCTATTCCGATAGGTATCTTTTTCACTTCAATCAGCTCCTTTCATGTACATTTATTATATTATTATTATACCTGTTTTTAGAAGTAAAGAAAAGTGTGTTCAAACCTCAATTTGTAGATATTATTTTAT
>CAYSWW010000202.1:0-3517 GCA_964434915.1 uncultured Coprobacillus sp. | reverse complement strand
CCTTTGCGAGTATTATCTCACAACCATCGGTTCACTTACAGTGTGTTAATTATAGACCACTTACAGACGAAATAAGGAAAACGCTCATTATTGCGTTTTCCTTTTAGACTTTACAAGCGATTAAGTTCATCCATCATGGCTCTTCTGTTACGATATTTCATACGCCATTGATATACAATCTCTTGTACTTTTTGATTGCCACCTTTAATAGTATTCATTCGTCTTAAATATTCTACAAGCATCTGATATATCTTTCGATTTGAAGTATGTATCGCTAGACGATTTAATTCTTCAGTATATTTTTGAATGAGTTCTTGAGGATAGAGTTCTTTTAAAATATAAAAATATTTATCAACAACATATAAATCCTCTACATGTAATGCATATTCAAGCAATCTATCATATAATTTTTCTTCTAAATATAATTTATCAATATTACTGCAATCTGCTAATGATTTAAAAATATCTTCACGAACATTTATCCATTCTTCTTGAGAGTACAAAGATTTTAATTCATTAAAATCCTCTATATTTGCCGGTCTATCTTTGATAACTAATTGCCAAAGTTGTTTTTTATAGTTTTCTTCATCACCTATTAACTTATATAACTCTTTTAATTTTATACTATAATCACTAATCAATCCCCTAAATCCATTATCTAATATCATTGATTCTTTTAATACATCTATCGCTTCATCATAATTTTGCAGTTCAATACATTTATCTATATAATATTCACGTATTCGGGAATATTCCCAATAATCCTTACAATATTGATTAATATCTTGAATCGAATAATTCGAACTTTCCATTAATTGTATATATCCCAATATCCATTTTTCTCTTTCATATGTAGCATAGAAACTTTTAGAATCATCCTTGTTTTGGTCTATTTTTTGTTTGATAAATATAAATTTATCTTTTAAAAATTCCTCATCTAAAAATCGTTCCATAAAAAGCTTTTCAATATAATATTGCATATACTCAATCACACAATCATCTAAATTCTCTTTAATTGATTGAAATATTTTAGTTTCAGTTTGTTTATCGGCCTGATCTAAAATTTCATGCCATATCTGCGTACATTCATTAGCTATCAAACTTGTTCCACCGTCAGAATCATCCTATATCTACTTGACTTACTTTTTTAAAAATATACATTGATAATTCGTAGGCCTGCCAATATAATCCTTCATCAATTAACCCTTGAACATCCTCAAGCAAATAGTTTTCTATTTCTGAGATAAACTCATTCGCTTCATAATATGAAATAAAATGATCTCATCCTAGATAAGTTTGAACTGTCGCATCAATCTGTCTTTTATAATACAAAATATCTTTAACATCAAGACTTGATTCAATAAGCGTTTTAAATTTGATAAAAAGTCTTTCATCTTTATCTAATATATCCAATAAAAAATCATGAATCTGTTCATTAGTGGCTTGATTAATCAGGTCTTCAACATTATTTACCTCATCATAAATAAAATCTTGATCTTGTATTGTAAGGTTTTCATATTCTTCCCATTTATATAAAACTGCTGCCATATGCTTACAATTATGTCCATCTTCGGCATATGGACAAGAACAATACATATCTGTTATATGATTGTTATGAAAATTAATTTCGACTTCATAATCATCTACCCCTGATACAATTGCTTGAATCTGATGATCAGTGATTTTCATATTTTTTACGGCTCAGCTTAGATAATAATTATATCCTCTATCCAATATAATTTCTCTAAATAAATGTTCCCAATCCATATTGACCACCTCTTGCTATTTTAGTCTTTGCCTCAAATACTCTTTTAATTTTTCATCAGTACAATATATATATAACAACCTTTTTGTCCTCTTGTTAAAAGGGTTCTATATGTATTTTTTATAATTCTATCAGCAATATTTAAAGCTTTTTCTTTATCTTTTTTATATAATTTTTTTAATCCTTTAATAGATTGATCAGTTCTCGCTCTTTTAGTAAAATCAGTTATAATACCTTGATCATATCGTAAATCATCCCCAATAATAACCCCAACATAATCAAATTCCAATCCTTGACAGGTATGAATACACCCTATTTCATTCACAGATTCAGGATCAATAGCCCAAGTTAAAGAAGAACCTAAATTCCAGGACATCTCAAAATCACCTATTTGAATATCATGAATAGTACTATCATTTTTACCTTCTCGAATCCAATTCCAACAATAGCCAGCCACTATTCTAGATTTATTATTGATTCGATTCTTATCTAAAATCAACTGCCGTACTTCTTCAGGCACATCACAAATACGTATATCATAATCATAATCGAATTCATCAGTTGCTTCCATATTAATTTCTAATACATTATCAATCCATGATAAATAAGAATCACTACCGTTACAGCGAAATTGTGAAATAAGAGTATCTTCATAAACAATTGCATCATAAAATTGACACCATTTCTTTATTTCATCTGTACTCCCTATATCTTTTATTGTAACCATTTGAAAATCATCAACAAAGAAAATACTCATTTTCGCCGCATTAATAATTTCTTTGATCTGATTTTCACCCTTATTTTGATACATACCAGATTTTGCATTTAAACGATGAGCCTCATCTACAATCAAACAATCAAAATCATCTTCTATCGCTTCAGTAAACGATCCAGAACTTTTAAACAAATTGTCTATATACACTTTTCGATATTTTCCTTCTGTTAATTTTTTCTTATAAACTTCACGTGGTGCAGAAGTTTTTGTTACATACATGACATTTTGATCCATATTGAGTATAGCAACCAACATATTAATAGCAAGAACTGTTTTACCTGTACCTGGTCCACCATGAATAATATATACTTTCTTTTTATCTGTTGGGTTTTCTGCTATCTCTAATGCTTTTTCAAAAATAACTTTTTGATCATCGATTAAAATAAATTCTTGATTTCCTTTCAACATAGCTGTTAAACTATCTTGTAATGATTTACTAGGAATAATTCTGCCATTTTCAATATGATATAAAACATCAGGGTTTCCCTTTTTAATATATTTAGCAATAAATCTTGCTAATTTATCGGCATCTCCCCTTGTAAAAACAGGTGCTTTATCAATATAATATTCATAACAAGAATCTATTAAATCATCATTATTTTGTAATCTATAGTTGTGCAAATAGGCACATGGTTGCAAATGAATTTTATATTTTCTAACATCTTCATTATAATCTTCTATCATACTTACATATGACCATGCTTGATAAGAGGGATGCGTTGTTTCAACCAATCTACCTTGTAAATATGTTTTAACAATTGCTTCTTTTGTTTCAATTTTCTCTAATTGTTGCCACTGCTTTAATTCAACAACAACTGCACTTTCTCTTCCTTGATCATCTTCACCACTAATAATAAAATCAACCCGTTTATTTGAATTAGGTATACGATATTCTATTGCAACTTTACTATCTTCAGGAATATCTTTTTGATTGACCACTTGTCACAGGGTTAGTGAAATCACTTAGAAAAATCACA
>CAYSWW010000201.1:0-3523 GCA_964434915.1 uncultured Coprobacillus sp. | reverse complement strand
GTGGGGAAAAGTGAGAGGGGGTAGAAGATACAGTAATTGCAAGCTTAATAATACGAGAGTCCAACTATGAAAGCTTCAGATATATAACCTCTGAAACCTTTATACTCTACATAAACGAAAACTTTCCCGTATTCTGATACTATTGAAATGAGTCTAACTTTAGTTTTGCCACTATTTTTGTTATCTATTCTTGTATACACTTTAGCACGATCATCCGGACTTGATAACAAAGGTGCATAACCCACAACGAAAGCATACTTAGGCTATAGTCTTTCTTTCGTATTGGATTTAACAGTACTGCTACTTTGAGAAGTTTGTTTTGTTTTTGCTTCTAATGCTGACTATTTATTCTGCAAGGCTATATTACCTTGCTTTAAAAGATCCCGTTCATCAATCAATTCTGATTCCCGTTTTTATTTTTATCTATATCTCCCATATCAGAAATTAAGCCAATGAAAATATCTAACAATAATCTAATAAACATATTGATACGTTTTCTGTTTCGCAAATATTCCACCCATTTGAGAGAATGAGAATAATAATATGAAACAAACATTCTCCCATATTTAGAAGCAATCAATTTTTTATCTCTAAATTGTCTCAGCAACACGACTTTAGGATGATTCACGTCCCCATAGACCAGTGTTGCTATATAACATGAATTTCCATAATCTTTTGTATGGAAAGGATCCTGCGGAAGCAGAGGATCATATTTGGGTTTTATAGGCTGCAAAAGGGTCGTTTTTTCCACAATATCTCCTTTTTGTGTGTCATAAACAATTTTTTCATATCCACTTAACTTATCCCCAATATTTTTTTCAGCATCAGTCAAATAATCTCTTCCATAATAATCATTGACAAGGCTGACAACGCGATTCCATTCTGCAGCATCTTTTTCTAACTCATCTATATTTTCATATGTTCTTTCTATCAATTTAATCAATGCTATTCTATTATTGTCTAACACTTTATAATAGCAATAACAAATTTGCTTATAGTAATAATTAAAATTAGAGGAAGAATAACATACATCTAATTGAGAATTCCAAAACACGGGTTTCCCATCTGGTTTAATCACATTATATATTATTTGTCCCTCGCATTTGTATTCAACTAACACATGTTGATTTATAATACAAATAGGATGATGAGATTTTGGTATCATTATGGAATTTAAATTTTCATCATACACTACTTTCCCAGCATAAAAACCATAAGAACCATAATTGCCTACAGGAGATATTTGAGACAATAGTGGCGGAGTGCTCACAAATTTATCTTCGTGGTTGAATTTATATAATCTATAGCCAGTCGAGTAAACCCACTCATGTATCAGAAAATTATAATTTGTCACATGGAAACATTCACAATATACAGCATCTATTTCCCCAGTCCAAAATGGATATTTCATCTCCATGTTATATATACCCACAATCACATTATTAAGCACATATTTACTTAGAGGGTTTCGATAATAATAATAGTCGAATTCTAACAACGCATCATTAGAAAATTCAAATTGAGATTTCCTAATCTTATTTATAAAAGCCAATAATTTCTCTTTATTTTTCATCATCATCCTCATTACCAGAAATGGAGTATCCATGTATTTTTCCCCTTCTCTTAAATAGAAAGGACGTAAAATATGAGAAAATGTTTCTTCTACAAATGCATCCATATCATTCGAATTTTTAATAAGAACATATATGATATTATATCGAAGATCACGCTCGTCATAATAAAAACGAAAATCACGAGGAAGCACAAACTTTAATATGATAGGATAATAATTACATTGACTAAATTCTATAAACTTCCTTCCATATTCTTGTTTCTTGAGTAAAAGTACATTTTTGAGTTCTTCTTCTAAAACAGAAAGAGTTTCTACATATGCACGGTAATCAACGGATAAACCAAATATTTTTTTGAACTCTTCCAAAAAAGCATAAGCCATTTCTTTGGCATTATAGGATATTTGTATGTTTTCCATATTATTATTTGCAGCATTTTTTGTCCAATTATAAGAGCCATTGATGACTGTTTCCCTATCTATTATACAAAATTTATTGTGCATCAACGTCTTTGAATATCTTATATTCGCTCCTGCATTATACAATTCAACATACAAATCTTTCTTGTTTATTTTATCATCATAAAATAATATCCATACGCTCACACCGCTTTTGACTTTATTTAAAACACTACGTATTATATAAGCATCAGTAAACCACGCGACCGCAATAACAATTTCAGACTTTGCATTATTGATATGATTTATAATCTGCCGTCTTATATCACTAAAAAATATTTTTGATTCCATAAGTGTTCAATTAAATACTAATACTCAAAATCTTCATCTTTTGTTCGATGTATACCATCATATATAACATATACATTTGCCCCAATCACTTCCATTCGATTTATTAATTCAAAAGAACGTGTTTGGTAATAATAATCAGGAGTATATTCACATACCCTAGTTTTTATATTATAAGCACAAGTATCTGTCCCATGTCTGTATTCAGAGCAATCACAAGATCCTGACATATAAACTTTACCAATATATTTACATAGTTCTTCTATAAATGCAAGACATCCAGATTGAACAGGATAAACTCTCACATTATTATCATCATTGGGTATTATTTCCTTTTTCTTTATATTGGAAACCCAGAATTTTTTCCCTAAATATATTCGTTTAATAGCTGACTTATCATAATAAAGTTTTCGTCTACTTACATTTGTCATTTGTTCGTCTTCAGCATAGACAGATTCAGGTAGACCCAATTCCTGATTTGAAGAGACTATTATTCTCCATTCTTTTTCATAACTCCAGTCTTGATTTTTCTGTGTAGCATTGAATAGATTTATTTTCTCTATATCTTGATTTCGCAGGTAACTTATACTTATTGGATGTTGCTTATAAACTATTTTTCTGAAATACAATTTGTTATATACATCTTTATTTTTGTCACTTCCTACTATACTTTCGAGCAAACGTTTAGTGTCAAATTCAATCATAAATCCATTTTCTTGTGCATAATGAGCCCACATTAATTCGCTAAATCTATTACAACTCGATAAAGACACTATTCCACCATAAGAAAAGAAACTTGCCATAATTGCACATTGAAGAATCTTTCTATTTTTATCTATATAAGGATTTAGTTGTTTAGCAAATGCTTTATTTATCATCAATGGCGAGTATTCAAACATTTGCTGCTTAATCTTATTATAAATATCAATAGATATGCCTCTCATATCTATTGTGTAGAACTCACCATCCATCAAATCATTCAAATGATATGGATGACTTGGGAATAAATAGTTTCTTAGAAAAGCCTCTTTATGATATTCTTCTAAAGAAAAAAATTTATAAACACTTCTCGGATAATCAAAAGAAATATCTGTTTCCATATAATTTCTTCTATCTTCTCCTCATCCCCCTTTGGAGAAAATGAAACAATAAAAAAAGCGTGGGAACTGTACCTGTCGCTTATCCCACGTTCCAGGCCTTCGCATT
>CAYSWW010000200.1:0-3620 GCA_964434915.1 uncultured Coprobacillus sp. | reverse complement strand
TATATTTTCATATAATTCCTGGTTAAATATTGTCATCTTAACTTAATGACATTGCCACATAGGATGCTTTTATCTTATCTTTGTTCCATTAGGTAGAAAATCTACTGA
Organism: uncultured Coprobacillus sp.; assembly: GCA_964434915.1. Taxonomy (GTDB): domain Bacteria; phylum Bacillota_I; class Bacilli_A; order Erysipelotrichales; family Coprobacillaceae; genus CAYSWW01. The sequence continues at coordinate 3,512 of CAYSWW010000200.1, read as the reverse complement.
TACAACTTCCAATAGCTTCTTTTTAGATCCTGCTAAAATCATCCCCTGAGATTCAATCCCTCTCAATTTTGCTGGTTTAAGATTGCTGACAACAATCACTTTCTTTCCAACCATTTCCTCCGGTGTATAATATTGAGCAATACCTGAAACTATTTGTCTTGTTTCTTTTCCAATATTAATTTGAGAAACTAATAATCGATCTGCTTCAGGATGTTTTTTGCATTTTTCTACCGTTCCTACAACTAATTCAACTTTCGCAAAATCATCTATAGAAATAAGATGATCATCTTCTTTTTCTTGAATTTGTTCAGCTTGTAATGCATTAACTTTCTTTTCGACTTCTTTTGGATCTAATCTTGCAAATAATTGTTCTGGATTATCTGTTACTTTTGTTCTAACTTTATATAGACCAAATGTAGTTAAATCTTTCATTTCTCTTTGATCTGTATTGATTTGATCTAAGATCTTCTTAGAAGTTGAAGGCATATATGGTTCTAAGGCAATAGCTGCAAAACGAATTGCTTCAGTTAAGTTATATAAAACTGTTGCTAATCTGTCTTTCTTTGTTTCGTCTTTAGCTAAAAGCCAAGGTGTTGTATCATCGATATATTTATTTGTTCTTCTTAATAATACGAAGATTTCATCTAACGCTTTTGCTGCTTTAAACTCATCCATCAAAGCTTGAACTTTTTTTGGCATTGTTAAAGCAACATCAATCAATTCATCATCAACAGGTTCATGTACACCAGGATTTGCAACAATTCCATCAAAGTATTTATTTGTCATCGCAATTGTTCGATTAACTAAGTTCCCAAGAATATTGGCCAAATCAGAATTTATACGCTCTACTAATAAATCCCATGTAATACTTCCGTCATTATCATATGGAATTTCATGTAAAACATAATATCTAACTGCATCTACACCAAAAACCTCTACTAAGTCATCTGCATAAATCACATTTCCTTTAGATTTAGACATTTTGCTTTCACCTTGTAATAACCAAGGATGTCCAAAAACTTGTTTTGGTAAAGGAATATCTAAAGCCATTAACATTATTGGCCAATAGATTGTATGAAATCTTACAATGTCTTTCCCAATCAAATGTAAGTCAGCTGGCCAATATTTCTTATATAATTCACCATGATTGCCATCACAATCATAACCTAAACCAGTTATATAATTAGACAATGCATCAATCCATACATATACAACATGTTTAGGATCAAAATCAACAGGTATAGACCATTTAAAAGATGTACGAGAAACACATAAATCTTGTAATCCAGGTTTTAAAAAGTTATTCATCATTTCATTTTTTCTTGAAACTGGTTGAATAAATTCAGGATGTTCTTCAATATGTTTAATTAAACGATCAGCATATTTTGATAATTTAAAAAAATATGCTTCTTCTTTCGCATCGTGCACTTCTCCACCACAATCAGGACATTTTCCATCTACTAATTGTGATTCAGTAAAGAAAGATTCACATGCAGTACAATATTTTCCTTCATAATGCCCTAAATAAATATCACCTTGATCATATAATTTTTTAAATATCTTTTGAACTTGCTTTTTATGATAAGGATTTGTTGTTCTGACAAAATTATCATAAGAAGTATCCATTAAATCCCAAATACGTTTTACTGTTGCAGCTTTTTCATCAACAAATTGTTGAGGCGGAAGCCCTGCCTCTTTTGCCTTTAATTCAATTTTCTGTCCATGTTCATCAGTCCCTGTTTGGAAATAAACATTATACCCCTCTTGTCTTTTACTTCTTGCAATCGCATCAGCTAAAATAATTTCATAAGTATTCCCAATATGTGGTTTTCCAGAAGTATAAGCAATCGCTGTTGTTAAATAATAGTCTTTTGGATCTTTCATCTTATCGTCTCCCTTTCAATATAAAAACGTCCTTTAAAAGGACGTCATTAACGCGGTACCACCTTTTTTTATATCTTACGATATACACTCAAAACTTTAACGCAGTTAACGTTTATCTCTCACTATTCGAGATAACAGCTCCCAGACCATCTTCATAAAAGTTATGTCCTGATTCGCACCACCCATCAGGTCTCTAAAACGCCCTTTTAATCTCTTCTGTTCTTCGCCTTTATTACTTTTAAACATTAACAAATATCACTTTTAAAGTCAATAACCTATCGATGATTTTCCCAAATAATCATCATTTCCTGTTCTTATCTTTTCTACGATAAATCGGTGCTGACAACAACAAACTCTTAATTAAAAATCCTAATCCGATTGCTGTTAAACCAAACATCAAAATATAATCAAATAAACTCGTTGTGATAAAACGAATTCTGACTCCCATCACAATCGTCAATAATATACACAAAAGTCCAAAACCAATCACTATTGAAGGATAAAGAGAGTCTGGGGCAATCACTTTCCATATAATCCCTATCAACAAAGGAATGACCACCATTCCACCAGATATATGAAAATATCCAAGATGAAAACCCCAAGACGCAATCACTTGAGTATTTTGAAAAATAATATAAATGCCCCCAAAGAAAAACAACACACCCAATACCAACTCTCTTAATGATGTATCTTTCTTCATACTAATCCTCCTTATACTAATTCATCAAATAATTGATACATTCTTTTTTGTATCTCATTTTCATCATTTAATGCTTCATCAATCCTTCTTGCAATAATATGATTATCTTTCTTACATACACAATAACCACTACGATGACTCATTAATAACTCAACAGCATATTGTCCCATTTGCGAAGCTAAAATACGATCAGCTGGTACTGGTGATCCACCTCTTTGAATATGCCCTAAAACAATTGAACGGCCTGAAAAATGGGTCTCACGAGAAATACGTTGTGCCAACTTTTCAACATCAATCATCTTTTCACTTACAATAATAATAGCATGTTTTTTATTCTGTTCTCTTTCATAATAATCCATCATCTTCACAATATAATTTTCATCATAACCTGTATTCTTCGTAATAATAAATTCGCTTCCACAAGCTATCCCAGAGTATAACGCTAAACTATCACGATGATGCGAACTTGATGTGTCTCTTAATTTATTAACCGCATCAACAATATTAGATAATGCAGTATGAAACCCAATTGTTTCGTCTGTCCCATTAATATCATTATCTATTGTTCCTGTAATGCCAACACAGCACATTCCCTTTTTGCTTAGTTCCAATGCCCCACGATATGAGCCATCACCCCCCAATAATAACCAAACCTTCAATTTGATAGGCAATTAATTGAGCAATTGCTTGATATTGAATACGACCTTCTATCAATCCTTGATAACCATCAATAACTCCATAAACTTCCATTCCTTTTTTATCAGCTACTCTCATGACTGCACGTATCGCTGCATTCATTCCGGGAGCATCTCCCCCAGAAGTTAAAATCCCTATTCTCTTCATAAAATATCTCTAAAATCTCTCCTTTTATGCTTCTTATTTTATCATAAAATAATCATTGAAACTATTTCATATCTTGATATTTTAT
>CAYSWW010000199.1:0-3621 GCA_964434915.1 uncultured Coprobacillus sp. | reverse complement strand
AGCTATCTTTTTCTTTTCATATTCTGACGAATCCAAATTCTTTATAGACAAAAAAGAACTGCCTATGCAGTTCTCATTAATCTAATGCAGCAATCATAGCTTTGTATGAATCTTCTACTAAAGAAGCGCCACCTACTAATGCTCCATCAATATCAGGTTGTTCTAATAAAACTTTTAATCCTTCAGGTTTTACAGAACCACCATATTGAATTCTGATTTCATCAGCCACTTCTTGCCCATATAAATCAGCAATAACACTTCTAATATATGCACAAACATCTTGAGCAATTTCATTAGTTGCAGTTTTACCTGTACCAATTGCCCAAACAGGTTCATAAGCAATAACAACACGGCTAGCACATTTTGGACAAACATCCTTGAAAGCAACGACAGTCTGTTTTTTAACAACATCTTTTGTTGTCCCTGCATCATATTCTTCTAAAGTTTCTCCGACACAAACGATAGGTGTTAAATCATTATTTAAAACTTGTAACATTTTAGCATTGACTGTTTCATCCGTTTCACCAAAATATTGTCTTCTTTCTGAATGTCCTAAAATAACCCACTCAACACCAATTTCTTTTAACATTGCAACACTTACTTCACCTGTATATGCTCCACTATCTTTAAAATGACAGTTTTCAGCAGCAATGATTAAATTTTTAGCATCAGCTTTAGCAGCTTGTAAAGATAAATATGGAGCTGCAATTCCCCATTGTGCTTTATTAGTACATGCTCCATCGACCGCCTCAATAAAAGCCTTTGTTTCTGCAATTGTCTTATTCATTTTCCAGTTTCCTACGATAATTGGTTTTCTCATTGTTATAATCTCCCTAATTATTTATCATCAATTGCAGCAATACCAGGTAATACTTTACCTTCCATGTATTCTAATGAAGCTCCTCCACCAGTAGAAATGTGAGAAACTTTATCTGCATATCCTAACTTCATAACAGCAGCAGCACTATCTCCACCACCGATGATTGTATTAGCATCTTCCAAGTTAGCTAAAGCTTCACATACAGAAATCGTTCCTTTAGCAAATGTATCCATTTCAAATACACCCATTGGTCCATTCCAAATAACAGTTTTAGCACCTTCTAATGCTTTCTTAATATTTTCAACTGATTTAGGTCCAATATCTAATCCCATATATCCTTCTGGGATGTCACCTTCAACTACTTTAATATCTCCTTCTTCAGAGAATGCATTATTTACAACTGCATCAACAGGTAAAATTAATTTATCTCCTGCTTTTTCGATTAATTCTTTAGCAACTTCAATTCTATCTTCTTCTAATAAAGAAGTACCAACTTCATAACCTTGTGCTTTTGCAAAAGTATATGACATTCCACCACCAACAATAACTTTGTCAGCAATCTTTAATAAGTTTTCAATAACTAAAATCTTATCAGAAACTTTTGCTCCACCTAAAATAGCTACCATTGGTCTTTCTGGATTACTTACTGCTTTTCCAATATAAGCAATTTCTTTTTCAACTAAGAATCCAACAGCTGATGGTAAATGAGCAGGAATTCCTGCAGTAGATGCATGTGCTCTATGTACTGATCCAAATGCATCTTCAACAAATACATCACCTAATGATGCCCAATAAGCACCTAATTCAGGATCGTTTTTGCTTTCTCCTTTTTCATAACGTGTGTTTTGTACTAAAATCACTTGTCCATTATTTGCTTCTTTAACAGCATTTTCAAGTTCTGCTCCTCTTGTACAATCAACAAATTTTACATCTACTCCTAATAATTCAGATAATCTAGGAGCAGCAACAGCTAAATTATTCTTAGCTTTATCTTCTTCAGTTTTCACCTTTCCTAAGTGAGAAAATAAAACAATTGCTTTAGGCCCATGTTCTAATAAATATTTAAGAGTAGGCAAAGCGGCAACAATTCTGTTATCATTTGTAATTTCTCCTGTTTCTTTGTCTCTAGGTACGTTGAAGTCAACACGAACTAAAACTGTTTTTCCAGCGACTTCAATATCTTTGATTGTTTTTTTGTCCATTTTCACATTCCTCCATGGTTGAATTATACCATTCTTACACTTGATTTTCAATTATTTATTGTGTTATGTGAATCATTTATCAAGTTTCGACTTTTTTCTTCTTTTCTTATTTTTATTCAAAAGAAAAAAGACTTTTATCAAGTCTTAATTCCCATCGTTTTCACGAATATGATATATAATATATTGATCAATTTCTAAAAAAGAATCTCCATAAAAATAGAGATTTCACTATAAACATAGCTTTTAGCTAAATCACTATATGCTTTTTTCAAAAAAATCCTTTATGCATCTTCAAACACTTTTAGTAAGTTTCCTCCATTCTACTTCATTATATTCTGCCATTGCTTGATCATAAAGCTCTTAACATACTTGTGATAAAGGCACCTAGATCGTAAGAATAAAAGCTATTCTTTCTAATAAATCTTCAATCATCTCTTTAGTATAAATATCTCTGATAATTTCATCATATGATAATGTTTTCACTTCATGAGTTACATAGTTTTGATGCACTCCTTTTTCAAGATCAATTTCTTTAAATACACCTTCTTTTTGAGATATTACACATCTATTCATAGAAAGCTTTTTTTCTTTCTTCAATATTAATCTCTTTACTAATGAAAGGAACAACTTCTTCAAGTTTAATATCTAAAACATAAGCAAATTCATGGTGAAGAATTTTCTCTGCTTCATTAAGAATCTTTTCGTCTGTAGCATGAAACTTTTTACCTGCTTTCTTTAACTCCTGTTGATGAAGATATAGGGTACGAATAAGTTGAATTAATTCTTGACGATCACCATTCTTCAAAATTTCACGATATTTTTCTTTTCTCAAATTATCATTTTCAATCCATAGGAGTTGTTGATTTGGCATATTGTGTATCAAATCAATAATCTCTTCAGTAGATAAAATCTTCTTCATTTTTGCATTCAATTCAGGATTATCAACTGGTACATAAACTGTAGACCCTTGAACAAAAACAGGTTTCAAAACATAATAATCAACCTCTTTACCTTTAAAAGAGCGTATTGTAATATCCTTAATTTGACAAATACCCTCATTTCCATATAAAACCATTTCATTCACTTTATACATATTTTCTCATTCCTTTCAATAAATAACAAAACTGCACCAATAAAATGACACATTAATATGTATAATTATATCATTTTTTTAAGCAAAATGTCATAAGCAAATTCTGATAAAAAACATATCCTAATATAGGTGATTATATGAACGGCATTAAACCAGAAATCATTCCTCAAATTATTGATAAAAATTATGATTTCATTGATCTTCGAGATCCTTTCCAATATAAAAAACTGCATATCAGAAATTTCATCAACATGTCTTCAAAACAACTTTTAAACAAACAATTTTCAAAGCAAAAAACAATTATTTTGATATGCTATCAAGGTGAAGAAGCAAAGGAAATGGCTCGACTTTTAAATCAAAAAGGTTATCAAGCTTATTATGTTGAGGGAGGCTTTCATGCTTTTATCAATAAACCAAATCAAAAGTATTTTTAAAAGCAGCTTGCGCTGCTTTATTTATTCTTCAATTGATAAAAAGCTTGACCCCCAGCATATTCACTTTGTCCA
>CAYSWW010000198.1:0-3633 GCA_964434915.1 uncultured Coprobacillus sp. | reverse complement strand
GAGAGAAAATATTATTAAAAAGATTCGTTATTATCATGTTTGGGTATTTGTTTTATTCACCTCCTACAAGTATAATATACCAAGTATTTATCTTTGTTTTATGTCAAAATTATGTTATATTGTGTATTGGTGAAAAGAATGAAGATTAAAGATATAGAAATTAAAAATAGAATAATTATGGCGCCTATGGCTGGTATTACAAATGTTGCATTTAGAAAAATTATAAAAGAGTTTGGAGCTGGATTGGTTGTCAGTGAAATGGTAAGTGATAAAGCTTTATGTTATGGTAACCAAAAAACAATTGAAATGTTGAATGTTGATGAAAATGAACACCCAATGAGTATTCAAATCTTTGGTGGAGATGTGGAGTCAATGGTTACTGCTGCAAAGTTTGTTGATCAAAACTCTAATTGTGATATTATTGATATCAACATGGGATGTCCAGTACATAAAGTTTTAAAAGCTCATGCGGGCAGCTATTTATTACGGTATCCTGAATTAGTATATGATATTGTGAAAAATGTGGTTGATGCGGTACATAAACCGGTGACAGTAAAAATAAGAATTGGATATGATTTTGATTCAATTAATTGTGTTGAAATTGCACAGTTGATTGAAAAAGCTGGAGCAAGTGCCATTGCGGTACATGGAAGAACGCGTTCACAAATGTATGAAGGACATGCTCATTGGGATTATATTAGACAAGTCAAGGAGGCTGTTCATATTCCAATTATTGGCAATGGAGATGTGAAGACGGCTCAAGACGCCAAGCGTATGTTGGATGAAACTGGATGTGATGCAGTAATGGTTGGGCGTGCAGCTTTGGGAAATCCTTGGGTTATTCGCCAAATGGTTGCTTATGTTGAAGACGGAATCTTATTAGATGAACCGACAGCTGATGAGAAAATCGATCAATGTTTAGATCATGCTCAAAGATTAATTTTAGTTGAAGGCGAAAAGAATGCGATGAGACAAATGCGTGGCCATGCTCCATGGTATATTAAGGGATTGAAATCAGCCAGCGTGATTAAAAATCGTTTATCGAAGGTTGACACTTACGAGCAGTTAGAGATGATTTTAAATGCGTATCGTGAATATCTACATACCGGTGATAAATCAGCATTTGATAAGCTAGAAAATCATTGCCAAAAATAGCGGGCATATGCTATGATTTAACAACAGCCGCTGGTATGTGGGCTACTCTAGGTGTGAGTATATGCATTAGCAGTGGACTTTATGATATAGGAATGATGATAATGATTTTGATTGTTGGTATTCAATCTTTGTTCTATCATGGTTTTTCTTAAAAATAACGCAAAGTTCACAAAATATGAGACTGGAAATCATGAATGAAAAAGGTGCGTTAAATAGCATATAAGATTTTTTTGATCAATATAAGCTCACAATTCATGAAATGAGAATCGAAAAAATAAATTAGCAAACGGATTAGTTTGAATATAGAAATCATAGTTTCAGAAGACTTTGATAAAGAGCCATTTATGTGTGAAATTTATACAAAGACATTTTCTTACATCTCATTGTATTGATAAATTCATGAAAAACTTGACAAGATACAGGTAAATTTATATAATAATGACCGTAAAAATCGAGATGATTTAGTAATCATAAAGAAAAGCGATGAATAGAGAAGTAATTATCATGATGTATGAAAAGAGAGTCCTGTTGGTGAAAATGGATGATAATAGTGATAATGAATAAAGACTAGGAGCTGTATTTTGGATCGAAAGTGATAAAATAACGTGTGCCGCGTTACAGGCTAGACTCTGATAGGAGTTGAAAAGGTTGTTATAGTGATATAGCAATGAATTAGGGTGGTAACACGATACTCTCGTCCCTTGTGGATGGGAGTTTTTTATTTGGAAAGGAGAAGAAAATGGAAGAAAGACAATTTACTGAACAAGAATTAGTGAGACGTGAGAAATTACAATTTTTAAGGGATAGAGGAATTGATCCTTTTGGACAAAGATTTGATGTGACTCATTTTTCTAAACAAATCAAAGATGAGTATGCTGGAAAAACACACGAAGAATTAGAAGAAATGGCGATACCTGTTAAAGTAGCCGGAAGAATTATGACAAAGCGTCGTAAGGGTAAAGTCTGCTTTATGCATATCCAGGATAGAGATGGACAAATTCAGATATATGTGAGAAAAGATGTTATTGGTGAAGACAATTATGAAGTTTTGATTAAAAGTGATATTGGAGATATTGTAGGAATTGAAGGAACTGTATTTGTAACAAATACTGGAGAATTATCTGTGAAAGCTAATCAATATATTCATTTAACAAAGGCATTGCGTCCTTTACCTGAAAAATATCATGGTTTAAGTGATGTTGAAGAAAGATATAGAAGAAGATATGTTGATCTTATTATGAATGAGGAATCAAGAAAGATTGCTTTTATGAGACCTAAAATTATTCGTTCAATTCAGCATTATTTAGATAATAAGGGATATGTTGAAGTTGAAACACCGGTATTAAACCCTATTTTGGGTGGTGCTGCAGCCAGACCATTTGTAACTCATCATAATACTTTAGATACTAACTTTTATTTAAGAATTGCGACAGAATTATCACTAAAGAGATTAATTGTTGGTGGTATGGATGCTGTTTATGAAATTGGGCGTTTGTTTAGAAATGAAGGAATGGATAGAACACATAATCCTGAATTTACAACTATTGAAGTTTATAAAGCTTTTAGTGATCTTGAAGGTATGATGGATTTAACAGAAGGTATTATTTCTAATGTGGCTAAGGAAGTATGTGGAACTTATGATATTGAGTATAAGGGACATCAATTGTCTTTAGCACCTGGGTTTAAGCGTATTTCTATGACAGAGGCGATTAAAGAAAAAACGGGTATTGATTTTGCGGGTAATATGACTTTTGAAGATGCTAAAAAATTAGTTGAAGAGCATGATATTGAATTACAACCACATTATGAATATGGTCATATTATTAATGAATTCTTTGAAAAATATGTTGAAGAAACAATTGTAGATCCTACATTTGTATATGGTCATCCAGTAGAAATTTCTCCTCTAGCAAGAAAGAATCCCGAAGATCCACGTTTTACACAAAGATTTGAATTATTTATTTGTGGTAATGAATATGCTAATGCATTTAATGAATTAAATGATCCAGATGATCAATATGACAGATTTGCTAATCAGTTAAAAGAAAAAGAATTGGGTAATGATGAAGCAAATGAAATGGATTTAGATTATGTAGAAGCATTGGAATATGGATTACCACCAACAGGTGGAATGGGTATGGGTATTGATAGACTTGTGATGTTATTAACTGGTCAAGAATCTATCCAAGAAGTTATCTTGTTCCCACAAATGAAGCCAAGAAATAAATAGTGATGAAATCAGGATAATTTTGATTTTAAACTTAAACTTACAGTTAAAATAAAAGCATAATTTTCTTTGACCATGAAGTAATATTTAATAACTTTATGATTGTTAGAAGATTATGCTTTTTTTTAGTCTAAAACAAATAATTTTAAAGTGGCATACAAATGGCATACAAATAAATTTATTGTGCTAATTATAAAACCTGTCTTTGGCAGTTTAAAAGTAAAAAATGGTGCTAATTTGATATTGCTATC
>CAYSWW010000197.1:0-3656 GCA_964434915.1 uncultured Coprobacillus sp. | reverse complement strand
TTATCGAACAAAAAGGAGGATTTATGAATAAACGACCACATAGAAGAAGAAGTAAAGACAACCCTTATACATTAAATTATTGTGAGGAATTGAATGTTTATGTAATTTCATTTAAAGATGCAAAAGGTATATTACAAAAAATAGAAGTAAGTGAAGAAATATATAAAGTGTTTGATAAATTTGAACTTGATGATGTTAAAGAACTAAATGAATATGACCGTCATATTGAACATTCAGAAATATTTGAAAATAGATTGAATGTTCGAGCAGTTGCAAAACCAACTAGTTTAGAAGACTCAGTTATTAGAAATGCAACTTTTGATGAATTATCAAAAGCGATAGAATTGTTACCTGAAACACAGAAAAGGAGAATAAAGAAATATTATTTTGACGGAAAAAATGAATATCAAATTGCTATTGAGGAACATACCACACAGCAAGCAGTTAATAAAACACTCAAAGTAGCAAAAGAAAAATTAAAAAAATTTTTGAAAAATTAGGGTTGTTATTTTTTAAATAAGTGAGGAAACAATTGAAAGGGAATTATTCTCTTTTACCTGTTTCCTCTTTTTTGTGAAGCAGGATGGTCTTTGGCAATTTGATACTCATTTCATCAAATACATTCCTGTTGTTATCTGAAAGGATAAGCACGTTGATAAGTACGCCATGACTTTTATAGCTATTATAAAAAGAGCGATAAATACTTGATTATAAAATTAGGTTGCTCCTAATATTGCGATGACAGACAACAGGGTTAAAGATACTCCTGCCTAGCCACAGACTCAAGCAATGGGGGCAGCTTTGAGAGAACCTCAAGGGGGTGAGATTCCCGTGAGATTGATTAGCAGTCAATCGTTTGATGATTTCCCGTAGGCTGAGGGGTTCAAGGAGAAATATCAGCTATAAAAATGATTGAATATAAGTTATGCCAAAGTACACAATTACTTTGGCTTTTACATAAAAGAAAGGAACTAAAATATGAAAAAGAAAAGATATAAGATAAGAGTTAAACTCATTTTTGAAACTACAATGGATCATTCACAAGAGAGCATGGATAAGGCTAAACGAGATATAGATAGAGTTTTAAAAGATTACTTGAAAGATAAGAAACTAAATATATTAAATTTATTTCAAGATCCACCACAAATTATATACAAAATTGAAAAAATATGATGAGTGTAAAAAAGGGTGATATATATTATGCATCTTTAAATCCAATAGTCGGAAGTGAACAAGGCGGAGATAGACCAGTTGTGATTGTCCAAAATGATATTGGGAATAAATATAGTCCTACAGTGTTAGTTGCTCCCATTACAAGCAAGAAAGATTCTAAACCTAATTTACCTACACATGTCTTTGTTAAGAAGAATGAAAAGATAACACATGATTCTATAATTCTTATTGAACAAATTAGGACTATTGATAAGCGAAGATTACAACATTTTCTTTATAGGTTGGATTCAAAAACAATTTATAAAATAAATAAAGCAATTATAAAATGTTTTGATATAAATAGTAGGCATTGACGCAAATGTTGTTACAGACATTGTATTAAAATTGTACTTGATTATTTGAAATGTTATTAGAGTAAATGGTAATTTTACGAGTGGAACATCATAATCTTAAGTGGGTAGTATTAAAATTGGAGGTGTGGAATGAAGAAGAAGCTAAATATAAAATTATTTTTTAAAGATGATGGTGAGGATATTGTTGATATTTTAAAACGCGATTTTCAAGAATTTTTGAATAGTTATTTAAAAAAGCTTTTAGAATAGATATTAGTTTCAACAAAGTAGGATTCATTTTTTTTGCTTATCATGTTATAATTGTGGCGTAACAGGTAGTTATGAAAGATGGTCTTTAAAAATGAATCCTCCAAAAGAAGGAGGAATAGAATGAATTTTAGTAGTGCTTTATTAAAAAATACATTTAGTATTTATTCATCAGATGAAATTGCTAAATATATTAGACTGTCTTTGGCTGACGAAAATGGTCACAAAGATGAAAGTGAGAGTGTTGCTAACCAAAGAAGATTACTAAATGAATTTATCAGTAGAAATGGAAATGTTGGAGAGAATTGCCGAGAATTTATAGATGATGGTTGTTCGGGAACAAATTTTGAAAGACCTGGGTGGCGGTCATTAATGTCGGCGATTGATAGTGGAAAAGTAAAAGTAATTATAACTAAAAATTTATCTAGACTAGGTAGAAGCAATTTTGAATGTAGTTATTATATTGATTACTATTTCCCATCTAATAATATTCGTTATATTGCTGTTCAAGAGCAAATAGATACTGCGAATCAAGATAATTCAAATAATGAGTATGCTGCTTTGAATAATTTTATTAATGAGAAATATTCTAAAGATTTATCTAAAAACATAAGAAAAGTTTATAAAATAAAGCAAGTAGCTGGAGAGTATATGGGTGGTATCCCAGTTTATGGTTATAAAAAAGATCCAAATGATAAACATAAATTGATTATCGATGAAGAAGCGGCAAAAAACGTGAGAAGAATATTCGAAATGTATTTGGAATATCGTTCTCAAAATAAAATAAGAACAATTTTTAGTGATGAGAAAATTCCAATACCAGAAGTTTATAAAGGAAGCAGGAGAGGTTTGAAAGCAAAGCATCCTTATGAATGGAGTTACAAGACAATAAGAGATATTCTTAGAAATGAAATGTATATTGGAAATATGGTACAGAACGTATTTACAAAGAAAAGCTTTAGAGAGAAGAAAATGATACGAAATAAAAAAGAGGATTGGATAATTGTGGAAGGGACACATGAACCTATTATTGATAAAGAGACATTTTATCAGGTTCAGGAACTTTTGGAAGCAAATTATCGACAGCCTGTAAAACCATATCCTCATACATTCGCAGGGTTATTGTATTGTTATGAATGTGGTCATAGAATTGGGATTGGAAATGTTAAACGAGATAGAAATCCTAGTAAACAATTTTTCTATACTTATTGTAATTACTATAGAAAAAATAGTGCTTATAATAAATGCACACCTCATTCAATGAATTATAATAATTTAGAGGCACAGTTATTGGATATTATAGATGATTTATGTAAAAGGTATATAAAGGTTGTGAACTATGATGCAATTATTAATAAGAAAAAACATAGTTTGGATACATATGCTGGTCAACTTATGAAGCAAATTAATAAACAACAACTTGATGTAAAAGAAATTGACTTGAAACTAGAGAAAATTTATATGGATAAACTGGATGATGTTATTTCAGCAGAAACTTATAAAAAAATGCGTGATAAATTTGAAACGCAAAAAAAGACTATGTTGAATGAAATAGAAAATATGAAAAAAAATTATGATGATTTCGTTAAAAATCATTCTATTGATAAATTGTTAGAAACTTCCAAGATAGTTAATGCATATTTAAAGGCTAGAGATACAGAGAAGCGAGATTTACTTTTAAAAATAATTGATAGAATAGAAATTCATAAAGATAAGACTGTTGATGTACATTTTAAATTAAAGGCACTTAATGTTGTGGTGGATTAATGTGTTTTGAGTAAGCTATTGATTAAAATAGCTATAATTTTTTGTCACCAAATATAATGACACACCGTTTTAAGGGATATAAATCTAGTGATAAAGTTGGGGTTGATGGTTCGTTTG
>CAYSWW010000196.1:0-3666 GCA_964434915.1 uncultured Coprobacillus sp. | reverse complement strand
CATTGATGTGGATGACTTTATCCTTTTCCTTTAAAGACTTTAACACAATATTATTATAAAATAATCACATTCAATTAAAAATAAAAATCAACCGTTTAATTTAATTTGCAGAAACTCTGGTTGATTTTTTTAAATTAATGTACTAATCAACATTTTAGGCGAGGTTATGATTATATTTTTTTGAAAAATACTTGCTTTAACTACACACTAAAAACAATTAGGATCTAATTTGCGAATCACCTTTGCAGGATTTCCAGCAACAACTGTATTATCCTCTACAACACGTGTTACAACACTTCCGGCACCAACAATAGCATTCTTACCAATCGTTACTCCCGGTAAGATAATTGCATTTGCACCAATCCATGCATTTTCTTTAATATGAGTGTCTTGTACTGTTAAAATGGAGCGTTCATAAAAATTATGATTATTCGTTATAACAGACACTGACATAGCAATTTGAACAAAATCTTCAATATAAACTTGTCCTGCACTCATACATTTAAAATATGGATTGATACTTACATTTTTGCCAATATGAATATTACTTGCAAGGTTCATATATAACGGATAACCGATATAACAGTTTTCTCCAATATCCCCCATAAACAATTCATTGATCAGTTGATTATACTCATCGGAAAAAGGTAATACATTTCTTAATTTAAACAAAATTAAATTTGTTCTTTCTGCTTCTAAATTTCTCTTTTCATCAGTTTTTCTTAAATCAATTTCTTTGACTTCCATTGTTTTCACTCCTTATATGATTAGTTATTTTTACTCTTTATGTGATGTATTTATAAGAATAACTAGCACCTCCTTTATACTATCGCTTCATTTTATATTGAATTTTCACAAATAATAAAATCTAAATGAGTAATTCTCTCTACAACACTTGTTTTATACTTATAACAAGAAACTACAAATTTAAAGATGCTAAAAATTCAATATTTTCATCAACAAAACAAGATTTTATTGATATTAAGTAAATGAAGATTTGATAATAGATATACATAATGATAAACATGAAATAAGTTTTTGTGTTAATTGTCATATCTACAAATCTAAAACCATATAAAACAAATGTCATATCTTATTGACAACTTCATTATAGCAATGTATAAAAATAAATCTAATACTTTATTTATAATTAAATCCATGCTTTTGAAGCATATATAATAAGTTGATAATCATTTAAAAAAATATTTTTTAATTCATTGAATCAGTGGAATTTAATATCAATTTCTTTTTGAATGATCTTTTTAGTAAAAATGGATAAGTACATATAATCAGAAAAGTTGAGGTCCCCCAACATAATGGATTAATATAGATCATTCCTGTAAACCTCAGTGGATAAACAAGATAATAAGTTCCCAGACATCTGACAATAACCTCTAAAATTCCTATACCTAACGGAACAGATGACTGTCCTATCCCGGTAAGTACAAATCGAACAATAAAATTTATACCTAAAATAAAATAGCAGCAAGATGTAAATGATATATACTGTACTCCTAGACGAATTACATCTGTCTCACTGCTGTTGACAAATAGAAGCATGAACTGTTCACTAAAAATCTGTGCAAAAATCATTACAACTAGACTTAAAGTAACTGTTATTTTTAACATTGATTTTGCACCCTGACAGATACGGTTGAATGAGTTATTACCATAGTTTTGAGCAGAGAATGTAGAAACAGCTGTTCCAAATCCTGAAAGTGTCTGCATCATCAATGAATCCATTTTATATGCCACTGTATATGCGGCGACTTCATTACTGCCTAATGTATTTAAAGCTGATTGTACAACTAAAAAACTGACGGCTAACAGTGACTGAAAAAAAGCCATTGGTAAACCAATTTTAACCTGCTCCTTTATATAATCAAAACGAAAAGCGTAATCCTCTTTATCAAATACTAATATATCCAGTTTCTTTTTCATATAGAGATAACACAATATACAGCAGATCAATTCAGAAATAATTGTCGCTAGTGCCACTCCAGCTACACCCATTCGAAAAACAATAACAAAAAACAAATCCAAGACTATATTCAAAATTGCTGATAAAATTAAAAACAACAGAGGTACTACACTATTGCCATGAGCCCTCAAAATTGCAGATTCATAATTATAAATTGTAGCAAAAATTGAACCTATAAATATAATTCTCGAATATGTCAGAGCACCTGACATTAGTTCGTCTGAAACATTAATTATTTCAAATAATGTATGATTTAATAATAATCCAAAAAGTGTTACAGCTATTCCTGTAAAAATGATTAAATAGAATCCATTAATGATGGATTTTCTTGTATTCTTTGTATTTTTTGACCCAACCTTTTGAGCAACTACAATAGACAGTCCACCTGATAATCCGATTGCCAACCCTAAAAGCAGATCTATAACAGGAGTAGTTGCACCGACTGAAGCTAACGCTAAGGTGCTGACATATTTTCCTACAACGATTGTATCAATCGTTGTGTATAATGTTTGAAACAAATTTGCAATAATTAATGGCACCGCAAATAAAATGATAACTTTTAAAGGTTTCCCTTTAGAAAGATCAATTGATACCAAAACTGATAGTTTAGTTTTCAATGTATTCATAATTTTCCTCCTCAACAGCATTATAGAAAATATTTTTACAATTGAGAAATATATATAGCCCATAATATTATAATTTTAAGTTATAACTTATTGTATTTATTCTATATATTGGTTATAATTTTGGTATAAGGAGATCTGATATGAAACTGGAAGTTTTTGAATATCTTATTGCTATAGAAAAATATGGTTCTTTAAACAAAGCATCACAAAATTTATTTGTTTCTCAGCCCAACCTAAGCAATGTCATTAAAACATTTGAAAGTGAAGTTGGATATGCTGTAATTTATCGTAATCATCAGGGGATTCATTTTACAGACAAAGGTAAACAGGTTTTAATGATTGCTCACAATATGATACGGGAAAAAGAAAAATTATTAAATCTCAATCTGAATCACAAAAAAATATCTTTTAAGATTTCAATCGGTAATGGCGATTTTGCTCTAGCTCCAATTTACCATTTTTTAAAACAGCAGACTTTTAAAGACGAAGTCGACATTACTATTATAAACTGTGCCGTATGGGAAGCGGTTGAAAAAACCTATCATCAGATTATTGATATAGCTTATTTTATTATTCCTAAATCCATGAAAAAAGAGATCGAAGAATACAGTCAGTCTCATCATTTGATATTTTATGAGCTTAAAGAACTGACCTGCCAAATTAAGCTTAGAAAAAATCATCCTCTTGTAGACAATTTTACCAAAGAAGGATTATGGAACTATCCATTTGTTGACTTTGTCGAGCAGCATCCAAATGCTTATGAGGAGTATCAGCAGTATATTAACCCTAATAAAATTATAAAAGTTGATCATCATTCACTGCGAAAAAAAATCATTAGTGAAACAGATGCTTTTTCTATTGGCTTGCCTTCATTTGAGCCAAGCCAAAATTCATCGCATCTAATAGGAATACCAACACCTGAATTAAAAATGATAATTTGCGAAATACGTCGAGATATTGATAAGGAACATTTATTGTTTAATCAATATCGACAAATTATAGAAAAAAATTTGATAACAATTATATGAATTGATATTTACAATATCTTATCATAATTTC
>CAYSWW010000195.1:2384-3691 GCA_964434915.1 uncultured Coprobacillus sp. | reverse complement strand
TTATTTTTTAATTGATTTGAAAGAATGGATATTGTTTTATAATCTTGAAAAGTTACAATATAATTTCCACTGTTAGCTCTCATTGTTGGTATATAAAGAATATAATTCACATCTTCAAGGTATGTTCCTTGATAATCATCATCAATGACTCCTGCAAGTTGATATTCTTGATTGTCAATGGTAATTGTATCACTTTTGATAACACGATATAAAGCCGCACTTATATAATACTCACCTGCCGTTAAATCTTTTGTTTTATAATCAATAAGATCATCTATCGATTGATAACTGACGATGACTATATCAAACAATCCTTTATAAGATACAATTTCTTGATAGTATGGATAAATATCATTAATACCATCAATATTTCTTATTTTCTCAACCCATTATATCACTTGATAATACCGGAGCTTGATTATCATAACCTAAACTATCTTTTTTATTTATGAGTAAAACTTGATTTGTAGAAAGTTCTTGGAGATTTTGATCTTGTTGTGAGAGAAAATCATCCACTAAAAATAAACTCATTATTATTACAAATATACATAACGCAATCAATAAATTAATAACATTCAAAGAAACTTTATGATGTGAAACATATGATTTCAAATAACTAATGAAATAATGCTTAGTTAAAGAATCAGTATGAACTTTAGTTTCTGTTTCTTCGCATTGATTATCAGTAATGATTTGTAAATCTTTTATTTCATAAAGTATATCAGCATATTCTTTTACAATATTATCATGAGAAGAAATAACTACCGTTTTTCCTTCATTCGCTATTTTTTTAAGAAGTTTTAAGACAGAATGACTTCTTTCATTATCTAGATAAGCAGTTGGTTCATCTAATAATAATACACTTGTATTATTAATAAGCGCTAATGCGATAGCTAATCTTTGTTTTTCACCTGATGAAAGCGTTGTTATAGATTGAGACAAAGATATGTCTAAATCAACATACTGTAAAACTTCTTGCATCTTTTCTTTTGATACATTTTTACTAACCATATCAAAATGCTCTTCAACTGTCATATAATGAATTAAATCACATGTTTGTAAAACATAAGAAATCATATTTTTATATTCTTGCCATTTTGTTATTTCTACATTATTAACAAAATATTGACTATTTTGAGGTTTTAACAACATTCCAATAATATAAAGTAATGTTGATTTGCCACTTCCACTTGATCCTTGAATCAATGTGATTTTACCTGATTCTAATCGAATAGATGCATTCTCAAGGAGAGGCTTTTCATAAGCAATAGATATATTTTTGATCTCAATCATAAAACATTCTCCAT
>CAYSWW010000195.1:0-2284 GCA_964434915.1 uncultured Coprobacillus sp. | reverse complement strand
TTCTCCATCACTACTTCTACGCATATACCAAAATCCAACTGCCAATATAATTGATACAATAATACCCATATATTCAAATATATCAATGGTATGTTTAAATTCTTCATAAACTTGCACAGCTTTTTCTAAATTCTTATATGAATAGAAAATATGAAAATCATCTGATATATCTTGAAGTTGCTCTTTTACCTCTTTTATTTTTGATACATCATTCACCTCTATAATATATACTTCCAAATGTATAAGGTTCATAAACTATATCATAAGCTATCTTATTTTCATGACTCTGATGTTTTGAAACTAATTCCTCAATATAACTATAAGGCACATAAATATTACATTGATTATTAGAATATCCTAAATAATCAGCACTAATAACTCCATCAAAATTTTCAAATTTAACATTTTCAATTTCTCCTAAAAAAACTGGCGAGACATAAATATAATTTTCATTATTTATTTGTCCTTCAATTCCTTCAGTTGTATAGTAAGTTGGTATAAATACATCTAAATCAAAAGACAAACCTAGTAAATTCTGATGATTTAAATAAGAAGCAAAATTCTCTGAGACATAAATTCCGTTTGTGTCCATGCTTCCTTCAATCAAATTATCTTTGATAATTTGATCACTAAAATAAGGTACCAATTTGACGTTTCGCTGCTCTAATATTTCTATCACATTTTGATCCATTAAAACAGATAAAGAATTATATTCATATTCATCTGAATCCCAATTGGATATTTCATACATAGGAAAGCAAGTTATATTTTGAATGCTTGTTATCTGATTATATTCATCATTGGTTATTGGAAGGCCAGCAGTACTTACAAGCACATTATGTGGCTGTTCTGATTTAACTATTAGCATTTCATTTTGAATATAATTATCTAAATACTGTAATTGATCATCTAAAAGCTTATTTTTTATTGTGTGCATAATTCCCAAAATTGAACAAATTATAGCGATAGCTAAATAAAATATAACATTTTTCTTTAAATCATTTATGAATTTTGTTGTTGTAAAATCTATGTATGGAAAAGTCATTTGATTATGTGTACACTTCAATTGTTCTTCTTCCATTTGTTTGATAGGAATAAGTTTATTTTCTTAGATTTCATATAATGCATCACATATTTCAAAAAGTTGAGGATTATGTGATGTTAAAATAATTAAAGATTCTTTACTTAATTCTAAAATATATTTTTTCATAATATCTATATATTCTTGATTAACCGAAGCAGTAGGCTCATCTAACAAAATGACTGGTGTTTTTTTAAGAATTTGTAAAACAAATCCAAACCGTTGAATTTCTCCAGATGATAAAGTTCTTGGTTTCTTTTTTATAAGATGATTTAATTGAAATTCATCCACTAATTTATTAAATAACTGTTGATTAAATTGCTTTTGAATAATTGCTAGTTGAAATAATATATTTCGTTTCATATTCATAAAAGAGAAGAAAAGATTGTTTTGTTTCATATAAGAAATATGATCAGGAAAATAGTACGATAGCTTTCCATGATTAATATGATTTAATAAAGTCGTTTTTCCCGATCCACTCTTCCCTTTTATACCAATAATACCTTTAGATGGAATAATAAAATTATTAATTTCAATACTTTTTTTCTTATTAATAATAATAATCTCTGATTGAATTCTCATAAACACCCCTCTTCTCTTATTATTTTTAAAGACTTAGAACCTCATGTTCTAAGTCTTAATCTTAAACATTTTATTATGTCCAAGATAATATTATCTGCATTTCAGTATAGCTACTTGAGCTAGGTTGATCCGTTGACTGAGCATAAGATCCATTAACCCAAATTTTTTTTCTTGTAGTATTCTTTTTCGTAGTAATTGAGAATGTGTAAATCGTATATCCACTTTTAGGATTTTTTACATAATATTTGCCAGTCGAAACATAGCTTCCAAATGAATAAGTAAGTGTAGCATACAGGTCACAAGTTCCTCCTCCTGAAAAACTTACTCTAGTATAATCTGTGTAAATATCTTCACCAGCACTAGCTTGTTTTGTTGTTGCAAAAGCAAGCACTGACAAACACATCAATACAGCTAAAACAATTTTTGTTGAATTCAATTTCATTTTAAACATTTTAACCTTCGCCTGTAGTTTCAAGGCACGCATAGGCATGAAAATCACTCATTTCTTTTTATCAAAGTAAGTGTTATAATATGCGAGGTAATATAAGCTTCCCGGCATTCATTTCAAATTTACTCATCGATGTGTATCTTCATGTGCAAGTGTGCTACTTGTTTTTAAAT
>CAYSWW010000194.1:0-3763 GCA_964434915.1 uncultured Coprobacillus sp. | reverse complement strand
GATTGACATGCACATTTAAAGTATAAATATGGAAGTCGACATTTCTAGACAAAAGAGTATTTTTGCGATACAGTTGGAAAGAATGAAAAAATCATCAAGGAATATATTTAAAAGCAATTGCAGGAAAACTATATAATCAAATGAGTATGAGAGAATTTATAGACCTGTTCACGGGTAAGCCGGTAAAAGGAGGCAAAAAATAAAAGCCCTTAAAGGGCTAGTCAGTAAAGACATTGCGGCTGTCAGGCTTCAGAGTGTGGAACACAGCGCAACAGAAGTGCATATATACCACGTCTTTTAGGCGTGGTTATGATTCGATTGAAGCAAAATTTTTTGATTTGATACGTTTATAAATTTGTAAGGCAGTTGATGAAATCAAAATAGCCAAAGCAAGTGACATACTAATACCTAATGTCGATAAAAAACTTGCTATAAATAAATCACTTTGTCCTTGTACTGCATAAAGCATTGTATAATAAATGCCACTACCAGGAACTAACGGGAAACAGCCTACAATAATAAAGATAGTAGCCGGTGCTTTATAAATACGAGCAAATGTCTCAGCTAATAATGAGACGCATAACATAGCTATAAAACTTTGAATGAAAATATTGTTCAAGCATTGGGTCATAAGATAAATGATCCAACCTACAGTTCCAACTAATGATCCTAAAAAGGTAAAACGAATATTTTTATGAATACGAAATATAAATGTAAAACCTAAACAACCGATAAAGGCTGATATACATTGAATCAGCTGATCCATTATACCCCTCCTAATAACATCATCATAATGCCGACACCAATCGCAATACTGGCGGCAGTAAGAATAGCTTCAATCATGCGTGATAATCCGGAAACAAAATCACCACCAATGATATCTCTAAGACTATTTGTAATTGCGATTCCTGGAACAAGTAACATCAATGTCCCTGTAATAACGGATTGCATATCTGAAATGAAACCTATTTTATATGTCATAATCGCAATTGTTGCAAGAACCATACTGGAAAAAAGTGTTTTCACAATACTGTTGATTGCCAATTTTTCCATAAGAAGAATAACATAATACAAAACAAGTCCTATGACTGCTGAAACAAGCATTTCATCTAGACCACCACCAAAAAAGATGCAAAACATGGCTGATGAAATAATATAACCGATTAAAATAAGATGTAAATTTAAATTTTGTGATTTGATATTTTCTATTTCTTGGCGAATTTGGGGTAAGGTCATTTTTTGATTGCTTATTCGTCTGACCAAATGATTAAGTTCATAGAGATGATCTAAATGAATACGGTTAGAGCGAGAACGCTTGGAAGTCTGATATGGTGTTCCATCATGTAAAGTTAATGATAGAGTGTAGTAAGAAGGAATGGCAAAAACTTCAATATTTGTAAAACCAAAACCACGACACATGCGTTCTAAGGATTCTTCAACCCGATAAATTTCGGCACCGTGTTTAAGTAATAAATAACCTATTTCATTAATCGATTGAAGGATTTCTAAATCATCCATAATTTCACCTCGCTTATAATTTTATAACATAAAAAGTATATCTTTCATAGCTTTTTTTATTGAAATTTTCTAAACTGGTAAAAATACGAATTTTATCTTTGATATGATAAAATATATAAAGATAAGGAGGGATAAATGATGATAAAATGTATTGTTTGTGATTTGGATGGTACATTGATTAGACGGGATGATACAATTGAAGAAAAGACTTTTTTAAAGTTAAAAGATTGTATTGATCGAGGAATAGATTTTATTATTGCGACAGGTAGAAATTTTAATATGGTTATCGATTTATTGCAATATTATGATTTACATTGTGATTTGATATTAAATAATGGAACGCAATTTATGAATAAAGAAAGAACTGTTAATAATGTTTATCCAATGGATAATGATGCTTTTGCCAAGATTGCGAATATTCTTAATTATTATGGTTATTTGTTAGCTATTCATACTGATAATGGAATGTATTCTTTGGTTGATGTTGATGATTTTTGGGAATGTCATATTAAGCTTTTATTAAAATATACACAATATGCTTCAAAAGAGGAGCTGCCAGTTAAGACGTTTACAACGAAAGAGAGATATTTAAGAAATTTCCATTATGTGAAAACACCTCAGGAGATTGTTGAAAGTGGAATTCATGTTTTGAAAATTGATGCACGTCATTTGGATATATATTCTATTCAAGGGGTTAAGGATCGGTTGAATATTGAACATTTAGAGTATTCTTCTTCTTTTGAAGATAATATTGAAATTACTACCGATCAATATAATAAAGGAATTATGTTGGAAAAGGTTATAAAAGATAAAGGATATGCTTATGATGAAGTTGCTGTTTTTGGTGATGGATTGAATGATATTAGCATGTTAGAAAAATTTCCATATTCTTTTGCGCCGGCAAATGCTAATGCAAAAGTGAAAAAAGCATCTGCTTATCAGTTGTCTTTAACTGATGAAACAGGTGCTGTAAGAGAAGGAATTGAAATTTTAGAGCAACTTCATTTGATATAAGGAATGTTTGCATATTCTTGATAAATGATGTCTTGAGGATGTGAAGAAATTAGTGAAAGTAACTGTGTAGCTTTGAATTCTATATCAAGGGTCTTGTGATGATGACGAAAGATATTTGTGACAAGTGTGTACGGACATTCTTTTTTGATGAGATTTAAATAAATTCGTCCTTTTTGATTCATTGCAAGAATACGAACATAATCAAGATTCATTGCCTGTTGTATATCTTCTTTAGTATTTTTCATTAAAATATGCATTAGCATTCTTTGAATGCGGGGTTTTGTATAGCGTTTAGATAAAAGTGCCTGAATAAATTCTTCCATTGTTTCTGTATGGTGTATATGTTTGATTAGACTGTTCTCGATTCCTTCATCAACCAAATGATATTTTTTTAGTTGTTGTGGTGATGATGTGATGATTTGATAGCGTAAATAAGGAAAATAATCTTTGATTTGGTAAAGGTCATTTGTATAATATTCAGGATGAGGTAAACTTTCAGCAACATCCTGTTTTTGCATGAGTGCTTGACGAATAGCCGTTGCACTTGCGATTTTTTGCAGTTGTGTATCATGATAATGATTCGTTCGTTGAAAGCAATGAGGTGTTATGCTATATTTGTTTTTTATGATTTCTTTGACATAACTTAGTCCTAAAAGATCATTAGGGGTTTTGATTTCCTTCCCTAAAAGTTTCATCAAAGCTTGATTGCAGGCATCGGGATAACGATATCCTTGTTTCATAAAACTTTGCACGCTTGTATCATAAGTATCTTGATGTAAGGCAATTATTCGAGCAATATCGATAAAGGTATCAATATGACCATCTTCACTACCAAAACATAAATCTGTTGCGCCAATTGCTTGAAGCAGCCAAATTGCCCCTCTAGCAAAATAATCAGCACTTTGACAGGCATATACAAAAGGTAGCTCAATGACTAAATCAACACCAAATTCAATAGCTAGATGACTTCTTGTCCATTTATCGATGATAGCTGGTTCGCCTCTTTGAACAAAACTTGAAGACATCACCGCAATCGTATAATCAGGCTGAACAATGGCTTTTGATTTATTGATATGATATATATGACCGTTATGAAAAGGATTATATTCAACTATTATTCCTAGGACTTTCATTTCTTTCACCTCTTTGATAGTTTAACATAGAATAACGCTTATGCCTAGTTTTGACGACAAAAGAAGTGAAATATATGATAGGATAAACGCATGAAATG
>CAYSWW010000193.1:0-3837 GCA_964434915.1 uncultured Coprobacillus sp. | reverse complement strand
TTTTTTAGTAATCTATAAAGAAGTTATTTTATTACAGCCTCGTCTTAAGTTTTCTATTTTTTTGGAAGCTTAAATGAGCTTTTTAATGAAACAATTCTATTAAATACTGGATGACCTTCTGTCGAATCTTTCGTATCAATACAGAAATAACCATTTCTCACAAATTGGAAAGAATCTCCTGGATGTGCATCTTCAATAGAAGGTTCAATATAACAATGATCAACAACAGTCAATGAATGAGGATTTAAATTAATTGAACCATCCTCATTATAAACACCTTTAGATTCATCAACTAAATTTTCATATAATCTAGCTGTTACCTTCTTACAATGATGGACTGGCACCCAATGAATTGTTCCCTTAACTTTTCTTCCGGTAAAACCAGTTCCATTTTTAGTAATAGGATCATAAGTACAATGAACAACAGTTACTTGACCGTTTTCATCTTTTTCACAACCAACACATTTAACAAAATATGCATTCATTAAACGAACTTCATTTCCTGGGAATAATCTAAAATACTTTTTAGGGGGCTCTTCCATAAAATCTTCTCTTTCAATCCATAATTCTTTTTCAAAAGGAACTTGTTTAATACCTAAATCAGGATTTTCCATATTCACTTGTGCATCTAAATATTCAACTTGACCTTCTGGATAATTATCAATGACTAATTTAATTGGATCTAAAACAGCCATCACACGAGGAGCTTTTGGTTTTAAATCATCTCTAATACAATATTCTAACATTGCGTAATCAACTGAAGAATTACTTTTCGCAACTCCTACTAATTCCATAAAGTTCTTTAAAGATTCAGGTGTAAATCCTCTTCTTTTTAAAGCAGCAATTGTGACTAGTCTTGGGTCATCCCAACCATCAACAATTCCTTGATCAACTAAACGTTTAATATAACGCTTACCAGTAATAACATTTGTTAAATATAATTTTGCAAATTCAATTTGTTTAGGTGGATTTGGATATTCCAATTCTCTAATAACCCAATCATACAAAGGTCGATGATCTTCAAATTCTAAAGTACAGATTGAATGAGTGATTCCTTCAATAGCATCTTCAATTGGATGAGCAAAATCATACATTGGATAGATACACCATTGATCACCTGTATTATGATGTGTCATTCGAGCTACTCTATAAATAACAGGATCACGCATATTAATATTAGGTGAAGCCATATCGATTTTAGCACGTAATACTTTAGATCCATCTTCAAATTCACCATTTTTCATTCTTTCAAATAAATCTAAATTTTCTTCAATGTTTCTATCACGATAAGGAGAATTCTTTCCTGGTTCAGTTAGAGTTCCACGATAATTTTTAATCTCTTCAGTACTTAAATCACAAACATAAGCTTTTCCTTTTTTTATTAATTTAACAGCTGCTTCATACATTTGTTGGAAATAATTAGATGCAAATTTAACTTCACCATCATAATAAGCACCTAACCATTCAACATCAGCAATAATACTTTCGACAAATTCAGTTTTTTCTTTTGTTGGATTTGTATCATCAAATCTTAAGTTAAAAATACCATTATATTTTTTTGCTAAACCATAATTTAATAAGATAGATTTTGCATGTCCAATATGTAAATAACCATTTGGTTCAGGTGGAAAACGGGTTGATATAGTTGTATATTTTCCTTCTTTTAAATCTTGTTCAATAATTCTTTCTATAAAGTTTTTATTGATTTCTTTATCCATAGGATACACCTCCCATAATTATATTCATTAGTTTACCATAAATTAAATAATTATAAAACTATTAAAAAGAATTATTTTATTAGTTTTTGAACATATCTTTTTTATTTTTGGTATTTATGTTAGAATAGGGCAGAAAGGGTGATAATCATGATAAGAATAGGACAATCAATAGATATTCATCAATTGGTAGAAGGAAGACCACTCATTTTGGGAGGAGTCGAGATTCCTCACAATCTAGGGTTAAAAGGGCATAGCGATGCAGATTGTTTATTACATGCAATAATTGAAAGTATTATTGGTGCTATGGGGTTGGGAGATATTGGAAAACATTTTCCTGATACTGATTCACAATATAAAGGAATTTCATCAATGGTTTTATTAGAAAAAACATATCAAATGATGAAAGAAGAGGGATATGTGATAGGAAATGTTGATAGCATTATTATGTGTGAAAGACCTAAGATGGCTCCTTATATTATGGATATGCGAAAGAATGTTTCTACAGTCTTAAATTGTGATTTATCACAAATTAATATTAAAGCAACGCGTGGCGAAAAGCTAGGCTTTATTGGCAGAGAAGAAGGGATTGTTTGTCAGGCGGTTGTATTACTGAATAAGGAAGGATAGTTTATGAGCAAAGTAAGAACAAGATTTGCCCCTAGTCCGACAGGGTATATGCATATAGGAAATTTAAGAACAGCATTATATGAATATTTAATTGCAAAGCATGATGGTGGCGATTTTATTTTAAGAATCGAAGATACCGATCAGGAAAGAGAAGTCGAAGGGGCAGTAGATGTTATTTATGATGTTTTAGCGAAAACAGGTTTACAGTATGATGAAGGACCAGATAAACCTGGGGAAGTTGGACCATATATTCAATCGCAAAGATTGGCGATTTATAAAGAATATGCTGATCGATTGGTTGAGTTGGGAGGAGCTCACTATTGTTTTTGTGATGAGGAAACAATAGAAGAGGCTAAAAAACAATCAAGTGAACATGCTGAATTAGGATATATTGATCCATGTAAAAATATTTCTATTGAGGAAGCAAGAGAGAGGATTGCAAGAGGAGAGAAGTATGTTATTAGACAAACTATTCCTAACGAAGGAGTAACGTCTTTTGAAGATGAGGTTTATGGCCATATTGAAGTAGAAAATGCCGGACTTTCGGAAGGTGTATTGTTAAAAAGTGATGGTTATCCAACATATAATTTTGCGAATATTGTTGATGATCATTTAATGAAGATTACACATGTTGTTAGAGGAAATGAGTATTTGTCTTCAACACCAAAATATAATTTGATTTATCAAGCTTTTGGATGGAAACCACCAGTATATATTCATTGCCCTTCCGTTATGAAAGACGAAAACCATAAATTAAGTAAACGTAATGGGGATGCTTCTTTTCAGGATCTAGAAGCCAAAGGTTTTTTTAGTGAAGCTATTGTAAATTATATTGCTTTATTAGGATGGTCACCACAAACAGATCAAGAGTTATTTACATTAGAAGAATTAGTTGATGCTTTTTGTGTTGATCGTATTTCTAAATCTGGAGCTATCTTTGATTTAGATAAGTTAAAATGGATGAATGCGCAATATTTAAAGAAGAAATCTATTGAAGAATTGGTACAATTATGTCAACCATTTTTAGAAAAAGCATATGATTTATCTAATAAAGATCAAAAATGGATTGAAAATTTAATTGCTGTGCATAAGGATTATATTTCTTATGGAGAAGAAATTATTGATCAAGTTCGATTGTTTTTTGAAAATGAAGTTCATATGGATGAAGAAGCTAAAGCATTTATGGAAGATGAATCTATCCCTCGCACATTAAGTGTTTTTAAATCACATTTTGAAGCTTTATCAGAGGATGATTTTACAGAAACAAACATTCAAGCTTGCATTAAAGCGACGCAAAAAGAAGCAAAAGCAAGAGGAAAAATGTTGTATATGCCAATTCGTATTGCGATAACGGGTAGTATGCATGGGCCCGATTTAGCAAGTTCAATCATGTTGTTAGGTAAAGAAAAAGTATTATCAAGACTTTAATAATGAGAGGCTGTAACGAAATAACTTTCATAAAGTTGTTTCAACAGCTTCTTTTTATGATTTA
>CAYSWW010000192.1:0-3857 GCA_964434915.1 uncultured Coprobacillus sp. | reverse complement strand
ATCTTATTTCACTAAAGCAAAAGAGATCACTGCGCGCTTTCACCACCTCAACAAAGCAGACCACGTGCTAAATTAGAAAAAACGTTTTTTTTTTTATTCAGTCCAGAACACTAATTCTTTTTTTCAATTTTTGCCCAATTCTTACGTTATATGGCATACAAAACATAACATACAAATTTACCAATGTTACTTATTATAATGCTCTCGATAGAATTCTCTTATCTCAAATTACGCCTCAAAATGTCCAAATTTATTGAAGTTTATCTCAGCCATCCTTAGTGCAGTTTACATTATCTCAGCCCATATATACTATTGTTAGGTCACTCTATAAAATTATTTCAGAAAATAAATACAGTCCATTTGGTCATTTTAAAATTCAAAATTACTCTACTAAATTTAACCAACCAATCGATATTTCTATTATATCCAAAATTGTCATGTTTATGCAATACAGATAATTCAAAATTTTTCAAAAAATCCCCAAAACAACATCTTAAATTAATGTCAAATTATAATGACTACTAATATATTATGTCTAAACAAGGTAAATAAATATATTATGTGTAATATGAAGTTTACTCTTGTGTCTCAAATTGTGGCAAAATCGATGAAACGCGGGTTAGCGTATACTACTCCTCACCATTTGTTTTGCTATACTACTTATCTCGGTGAAAGCTGTAGTTGAATTTGCTTTTCTTCTCTCTCTTTCTTTGTGAGTTTCGAAGCTTCAACATGATTCTTCCAGTATATTCATGATATTTTCAAACGATTTATTTAATGTAATGTTCTTTTTCTTGGAAATGTGTTCTTTGTGGATCTCTTCTTTAGAAACTATTTCACAAAAAATTACTTCTTGAAAATAATAGAGTAATTTTTCATATAATTTTTCTGATCTAGTTTCTAATTTCATTGCCTTTTCTAGAACTAGGAAAATCAAGAATTTTGCTGAATTGGAGAAAAAATTCTGCTCACTAAAAGATAACGTAAATTTAAACAATGTTTCATGCGTCATTGCAGCAAATTGAAGATAATTCCAAATCACAATTCCTAGTAATTGTTTTAACTCATACAAATTTGTAATACCGTGTGCCCAGTCAAAAGTATGAAACGAAAACATGTAAGAAAAGCGACGAGCAAATTCTCTGAATTTATCAGTATCTACTAATGTTTCTTTTTCTTTTTGTATATGCAACTGGTAAGGAGAAATAAAATATTTTGGCTTAATTTTCTTTTTTGACTTTAATAGTGTTTTGGTCGACTTTTCCTTTGTAATTTTTTTTTGCTGTTCTAAAATTGCAAGTGATTCCTTGATAATTTTATCTCTATTAGATAAAAAATTAAATTGTTGTTCTGATGTTTGATGATTATGATATAAAACAAGATATGCATGTGCTGAAGGTAGTATTCTTTGTGATTGATCAAGAGTGCACCTTTCATCATCAAATGTTTCAACGCCATTGGAACAAAGGCATTTTGTTATGTAATGTCCATTTTTGGTATTATCTCCAATGTGATATGTGATACCTTTGAGATCATACTGTTGTTTCAATTGAGGTAATAATAAGTTATTTGGTATTTGGATAGTTTCATCATTTTTGTTTATCACACCGTTTTCAAAATTAAAGCGCATCAATTGTATAAGCAAATATTTTGGAGACTTCTGAAATATGCCACTTGCCTGATGAAGAGTGTCCTTTTTACAATCTGCGCAATGAGATATAATTTTATCATCAAAACATTGGCTTATGTTTTGGATAAACGATAATGTTGTTGTTGGAATTGTGAATGTGAATCCTGTTTCTCGTATTGAAGACTTCATATGACACTCTAAGCATTCCATTTCCCAGTTAATGGTGTAATAGTATGAATCTTCAAAAGTCTGAAGAAGATCACTCAATAATGGATTATGATGACCAATTTCGTTAATTTGATGCATTACATAATCATAAAATTCCGCAGCATCTTCTTGCGAATCAAGATTAAACACATCTGCAAAATATGTTCTTCTGACATAATTCATCTCATCTTCGGAAATAGAATCACCATTATTCAATTTTGTCATTAAAATATGAAAGATATGATTTGACGCAATTTGCATATTAATTTCTGGGTTTGTATGACGGATGAGTTGTAAAATAGAGATCATGAAGCAATTATTAGATGTAAAATTGGATATTGATGGAAGTGGAATATATGTAGTATTTCTGGCTTTTTCATATCTGGTGAGTGTTGTTTTGCTTTTATTATCAGTGTCTTTGGATGTTTTAGCATATGAATGGGCTTTGAGAGAGTTTGATGATTTGTGACTTTCTCGCCGCTCTTTTCTTTTCATATTTCTACGTTTCTGTTCTTCTGGATCTTTTGACTTCAGTCTCATTTCTGCTCTTTGTTGCTCATCCATTATAAGAGTATGTTTACATTCTTCTTCATTAATTATAATATTCAGCTCACGAGCAATTTCAAGGTACCAATTTTGTCCCAAATTCCATTTAAGAATTGCTAAATGACATCGAATTTTGAAGGAACGTTGAAAATGAAGATGTTTTGGGCACATTTTTGCTTTGATTGCATTAAATGATTCGTTTTGTTGTGTATCAAAGCAGCCACATTTACGAATCAACCATTCTGTATCGCTTAGAAACAGTTGTAGGCAAGAAAGAGCTACATCGGGTCCTATTTTTTGTGATAAGCTCTGACTCATATTTGCATTGTAAAAATTAAGTGCATCTTCAATAGAAAATGATGAAATAGGTTGAGATTTTGAATGGGCGATTTCTTTTGAATCTCCTAATGATAGTTCACGTAAGGCATCTGAAAGGGGGGACAAATATCCTTTGTTGGCTTTAGCTGAAGTGATAATATAGAGTGGAGTATTGTACCATTCGTTAACTTTTTGCTCAATGGTCAGTTTTTTATCACGAACGATTGAAGAAAACCGTGTTAAAATCGTATTCTTCAATTTATACATATAATTTTCAGTATTATGTTGTTTGAAAATATTTTCTAGCGTCTTTTTCAGATGTCCCGGGTCCAAAAATTCAATCAATTGACCTGTTTCGTTGTCTGGTTGAAGACACGGGGCTGTGTGGACATCGAAATCATGAACAAAGCCAACAAATTTGTAGTTAGCTTTGAATTCATCAGCTTTACTTTTAATAGCTGCATATTCCATCATGTTTGAGGGACCTTCAAAATATTCATCAGATATACATTCATTTCTTGATATGATTACTTTATCAAAGATTTTATGTGTTTTGATATCCATAAAAATTGTTAATGCCGATTCTGCATTTCGTCGCGCTGACCAAGAGCAATCAACTCCAAATACTGTATGCGGCCCGAGTGTATCCTGAATTTCACTTAAATTTTTTTCAATTATGATATCAATTTTTTCCTCGAGTTTTTTTTGTTCTTCATAAAATGCATATACTGAAGGGGCCCTTATCCCGCATTTAGCGAGAAAACGCCGTGCTTGAGTTTCTCCGAGGCCTTCAGTCAAAACGGCTAGACAATATTGGCTCCTATTATTTTGAAATGAAAAATCTGCAATTGTAGATTTGTCAATTGTTCCCCAATTTGTCTGTGGTTTTGTTGCATATCGTTCTTCCCGAGCAAGAGATAAGGACTGGTATTGTTTAGGGCTTCTGATTTGCATTGAATAAAGTAGTATTGTAAAATCAAAATAAGAAGAAAAAGCAAAATAAAGTTCTGAAAAATTTGTTCAAAAGTGAAAAATCAAGTTTAGATCTGCAGCGGACTCTGATAAAAT
This sequence comes from uncultured Coprobacillus sp., assembly GCA_964434915.1. Lineage (GTDB taxonomy): Bacteria > Bacillota_I > Bacilli_A > Erysipelotrichales > Coprobacillaceae > CAYSWW01. Next base: position 88 of record CAYSWW010000192.1, on the reverse strand, counting down.
TCTAAGCTTAAAATTTAACTGCATTTTTGTTATGATTTTAATATCTATTATCGTCAGGAGATGATTATTTTGTTCTGAATTAAAAAAG
>CAYSWW010000191.1:0-3900 GCA_964434915.1 uncultured Coprobacillus sp. | reverse complement strand
TAAAGCTATATTTATTGTAAAAGTCAATATATAATTTCATGCGTTTATCCTAAAATATATGAAAATTTAATTGACAGAATGACTGAATTTATATATAATTGGCTATGCGGTGTAAAGGGTGATTTTTTTGAAATGGGATTTACAATGGATAGTTAAACAAAAAGATGGATGTTTTCATTTTGATGAAGTGTTATCTTTTCCAACTGAAATGTTCCATAACTTATCTCAAATCAATGGTTTGAAAGAGGTTCATGTTACAGGAAATGGAAGACTGGACATGAAAAATCGTCAATTATACGTTGATTTTCAAGTCGAAGGTCAAATGATTCTACCATGTGCCGTATCATTAGAAGATGTGGATTATCCATTTGATATTCATTCGAGTGTGGTATTTGATTTCTATAAGCCTCAAGATGATGAGGACGTCATAGAAGTAAAGCATGATACTGTGGAATTGACTCCTGTTGTTTTTCAGGAAATCATGTTGGATGTTCCAATGCGTGTTGTCAAAAAAGGCGCGATTTTGAAAACCGAAGGCATTGGTTGGAAAGTATTAAATGAAGAAGATGTACGTCAAGATGATGATTATATAGATCCTCGTCTGGCAAAACTTAAAGACTATTTTAAGGACAAAGAATAAGGAGGTGTACCTATGGCAGTACCACAAAGAAGAATCTCTAAAACGAGAAGAGACAAAAGAAGAACACATGATAAGCTAACTGTACCATCAGTTGTTGTTTGCCCAGAATGTGGAGAATACAAATTATCTCATAGAGTATGCAAACACTGTGGAACATATAACGGACAAAAAGTGTTATAAAAAACTGCCCCTTATTCGAGGGCTTTTTTTTAACTCCGATTGACTCCTAAAATTTAGAAAACAGTTTGCTGATTCGCTTTCTTTTATCATCGTAAAGGTGCCCATAGGTGTTCAATTTTGTATTAATTAGTATCACAGCATAAGAATATCTAAAATCGTGCACACGAATTGGTCTTATCCTCAATCTCTTACACGTTCTTTTTTAATATTTCTAACAGTCGTGAAGCAATACGGGAATATTCTTCCTGATCCTTCTTCTAAATCTAACCATTTTGGAATGGGTATATACGTTTGCTGTTGAGTGTTTTAAACTTGGTTGAGTTTTTACCTTTAACATACTTCAATGTATTGCTTAAATGAAGTTCTAAACCGTGTATGTCTGCATATTGTAACCCTAACAGTTCTCCGATCCTCAGTCTTGTGTAAAATAATGTTGCGAACATAAGCTTGGTCTCATCCTTTAAAATTTCATTATAATAAATTTTAAACTCTTCTTCATTCCATATGTTCACTTTTTCCACTATTTTTGTAGTTGATTATCGGAGATTTTGTTAATATATCGTTTTTAATGCATCAATGAAGAATACGGAGAGTTCTCTTTTCAGGTCATTGACGGTCTGCGAAGATAAATACGTCGTTTCTCTATCTCTCCAGTTTTCAACATCCTCTTTTTTTATCTTGTTTAATTGAATATCATTAAAGCAATGAAAATATTTATTTCTCTTTTTCTGTTTGGCTTGTATTTGAACGAAAAACAAACCATCTATTTTTGATAGACACAGCCCCTGACCTTTAGACTCCTTTTTTCATCATGCTCTATCCTGATTTGTTTGAAATAGACTCTTGATTGATGAACAAAAGCAATTTCTTCATTGTCTTTCCTAATAATATTCATCTTATAGCCATCATCATTTAGAACCTATTCTTTGAACTCTTTGTCAGCACCCCTGACGGATTGACCATAGACGTATTCATCTATATTCTTATTGGGTTCTTCATTTTTGCCTGCTAGAAAATATATATTATCAGATGTATTCAGACCATGATCTACTACAACAACAATTGTTCTTGCAATATCAAATGATGTTCATTATTGACCTTAATGACAGCTTCTCTGATTCATTTCCTGTAAAAAAGATCATAAGTCATTGGAATGCCAGAGGAATCTGTAAAAAGTCCCATTTCAACAATGGGATCAAGACGATGATTCTTTTCAGGTTCTCTTTTTCTCATGCCTTTTTCAATGATGTTTCCATCATCATTATAGTCTATTTCCAAATAATAATTTGTACAGTTGTAATAGCCTTTTGAACAGTCACGCTGATATTTTTGAAGATAGGAACATGATTTCAATGAAGAACAGAAGCTGAAGCTTTTTCATCAGCAAAAATTCAATATTAAGACTTCTCTGCCTGACAATAAGGAAATCATTGAGACCCAGTTCATTATATAAATATTTATAGGGGAAATAGCCAACATTAAGAAGAATATATGAATTATCAAGTATAGAATTCATATCTATTTCAATCATGATAGAAGCATCTTTTCTATTGAAAATCATTAACTAATAATTCATAATAAAATTAGAAATAATGTTGAAATTTTAGATGTATTAGATATAAAGTTAGGAGGAAATACCAAGAGATGATTGTTTTTACTGATACTGAAAATAAAATTATTGATATACTGAATGACAAGGGTATTGATAGAATAAGTATGGCAGGTGTATTAGGAACTTTAAGAGATAATAATCTTGATGAAGATGAATTTCTTAGATTTATTAAAGACAAAACAGATTTAGATATTGAAGATTGCACAGATAAGCTATGGAATATGAGAGGCTATTACTAACCGACATTTAGTCGGTTTTTATTTTACAAAGAAAGGAGCAACTGTTATGTCAGAAGGATTACGACCACATTATCATCAGTATTATTTTTATGATATCAAAAGATATTTTGATAAAGAAAAAGGTTGCATGGTTAAAAGTGCAACTTATAAATGTATGATTTGTGGTAAAGAATATCATGAACATTATGAGTATAAGCCATCCATCTAGAAAATGTAAATCATGCAAAGCATTAGAAAAAATAAACGTAAGCATAACAACCACGAGTAAGGTTGTTTTTATTTTGCCTTTTTTCATTAGCAAACATCAATAGTATTTAATAAAAAATGATCAGTAGCATTTCATTTTTATAATAGAGACAGTCTTTTAAAATAAAATGAATAATCATTGAAAATAGTGTGAATCTAGGAACAAGCAAATTAAACCGCATAAATCTTTTAGTTTATTTTGAATTTTTCTTTTAAATTAATGTGCGAATCAACACATTTGAGTTATCTAAAGAAGATCAGAAAGTCGTCGACAAAGTAACAAGACTATGAAATAATCACATAAATAATATGAAGTGACCACTTTGTTGCCAAAACGTGGATTACGATTCATAATAAGATATGGAAAAAAATGATGAAAGTTGATACCATAATGACAATAGGAGGTTACTATGAAACGAGAATTTAGTGAGTTAGATAGAAGTCTAATGAAAAAATTAAAAAATTCAAACTTGGAAGCTCAAGATGCATGTGGAGTATTCGCATTTCTGGACAGAAAAGAAGAATATAAAAAACAAATGCTTGATTTTTTAAAAAAAGAAGACAATAGGAATTATGAATCAATAATGCATCATTTAGCAGTTATATTAGGGCATCCAAAATGATATTTATTAACCGACATTGAGTCGGTTTTTATTTTACAAAGGAAAAAAGCAACCTGTAAATGTATGATTTCTGGTAAAGAATATCATGAACATTATGAGTATAAGCCATCCATCTAGAAAATGTAAATCATGCAAAGCATTAGAAAAAATAAACGTAAGCATAACAACCACGAGTAAGGTTGTTTTTATTTTGCCTTTTTTCATTAGCAAACATCAATAGTATTTAATAAAAAATGATCAGTAGCATTTCATTTTTATAATAGAGACAGTCTTTTAAAATAAAATGAATAATCATTGAAAATAGTGTGAATGTGGGAACAAACAAATTAAACCGCATAAATCTTTTAGTTTATTTTGAAT
>CAYSWW010000190.1:0-3921 GCA_964434915.1 uncultured Coprobacillus sp. | reverse complement strand
AATGTCTCTTTAATGCCGCTACCATTTCTTCCGGTTTATCTTTATAAAACTTTTTAAAAATTGGCAACATTGATAATGTAAAACCTGATGCTTGTAATCTTTCATACCCAAATACCGTTAATGCATATTTCCACCATATCCACCATACTTTATTGACTTCTTTTTTATTACTCATAGTAATTCATCCTCCTCATTGTCACTTCCTATTACTTCTGCTACATTGTTACTTTTATGATCAGTAAACATAAAATACATAACTGCTAAACATCCACCTAAAACTGCTGTAGCAACCATGTTTAATCCTAAAAATGTAATACACATCATTCCAATTAAAAAGAAAACAACAAATTTATAATCTTTCAATGTATATGTAACCAAAATTGAAATTCCAACTGCTGGTAAAACTCCGCCTAATACACTAGCAATATGTAAAACAAGCTCTGGAATAGCTGCTAACAATGAAGCTGCATAATTACTTCCTAACAAGACAATAACAAATGTGAGCCCAAATCTAATAACAAAACTAGTAATCGGTGGTAAAACCATATATGCAATTTTCATCCCTTTTATATTATTCTGAGCAATAAATTTATCACCTAGTTGGTAAAATACTGAAGCTAAAATTTCATAACCAGTAAATAATGCTGCTCCTAATACACCAACTGTTGCCGCTAATGTTACTGCAACATTTGCATCTGCTCCAGCCAACATAGCCAAAGCAATAGAAGGATAAGAGACAAACGCCATATCTGCTGTTGAAACTCCGCCAATTAACACTTGTCCGAGATACATAGCTTGTACTGCTACTCCAATAGTAACTCCAGTTACAACATCTCCTAAAACAATTCCAACAATTGTTCCACCAACTATTGGTTTAGACATTGCATCTGAAAATGCAACACCTAATGGTTGAGAATTTTCTACACTTCCTAGCCAACATGCGACACCTATTAAAAAGGCTTGTAAAATACTTATCTCCATAAACTTTATCCTCCCTTATAATTTGATTTAACCTCTTTAAATGTCAATCCTTTTTCATCTGGTATTAATTTAAAATGAATGTCAATTCCTTGATCATTTAAATACTCACAACGTTCAATGTCTTTAGATGATAAATAGACATTATTATAAACTTTCTCAGTCCACTCAGCTTTACTTGCTGTACCAAAAATGATTTCCTTCCCAAAATCAACTCCTCTTTTCTTTAGTTCATATAATTGTTCAATCTTTTTTGAGATTAAATAATATTTTTTCTTACCTGCAACTGCTTTCGGTACTTTTTCAACAGCCTGATCAACAGTAAAAATATAAACCTTTTTTCCCAATCCATTCCCTGCATTAACAAACACTTCTTTTAAAAATGGATCACTAGCTAATTGATCATCTACTAATAAAATAATAGCATCACCTTGTCTAACTTTTGTTCACATCAATAACACTTGCCCATGTATCAAGCGATCATCAACTCTTACTAAACTCAAAGACATAAATTTCCCTCCTTTCTTGTTATGTTATCATGTTGTCACGACATCTTTGCATTAATATAATAGCATTACTTTTATAAAAATGCAATGTTATAAATAACAAATTGAAGTTTTCCTTGTCTCAATAATCTGTTCAACCATTTGATTTGTATCCATACCCAATGAACTTAATATAGCTAATTCAATAACCATAGCAAGATTCATTCCTGAGATTAAAGAAATATTTGAATCCTTATGACCTAAATAGTATCTGTAACACTCATTATATGGTGTTGCATTTGGTATATCTGTAACAATGATAACTGACTCATATTCTTTAATCAATTTTTCTATAACATCTGCTAATTGATTTCTAAATATATCAACTCCTTCTTCCGTCAATGAACAAGTATATATATTTTCTTTTTCACCAATAATCATTTCACAACTTTCCTTGACTCCTTGACACATTGTTGAATGTGTCACTAACAAAATTGCCTTCATATATATACATCTCCTAAAAGTTTGCTGTATCTGGATATGAGCCAATTTTCCCATCTTGATGACTTAAACTTCTGATTTCCTCAATGTCATATGAGCTTAATTCAAAATCAAAAATATCATAATTACTTCTTATTCTTTCTTCTGTTATTGATTTTGGTAATGGAATAATTTGATTTTGAAGTGCATATCGCAAACAGATTTGTGCTGGTGTTTTACTATATTTATTCGCTATTTTCATAATTATTGGATCATCTAAAACTCTTCCTCTTCCTAAAGGACTATATGCTTCTAAGACGATATTATGATTATGACAGTAATCAATGGTTTCATCATCATAATAATATGGGTGAAATTCAATTTGATTTACCATAATTGGAATTTCAGTGTTATGACTTAATTCTTCTATATGATGTTTCATAAAATTACTAACTCCAATAGCTCTTACTTTGCCATCTTTATATAGTTTTTCTAAAGCACGATAAATATCAATATTCCTTTTTAAATAATTATCTCTAAATTCAATTGGAGAGGGCCAATGAATTAAGTATAGATCTACATAATCAAGCTTTAATCTTTTTAAACTTTCATCAAATGCTATCATAGTATCATTATAATTGCCTACACTATTCCATAATTTCGTAGTAATAAATAGTTCACTTCTTGGTATACCACTTTGTAATACAGCTTCTCCAACTGCCATTTCATTTCCATAGATACTTGCTGTATCAATATGTCTATATCCATATAAAATAGCAGACTTTACTGATTCAACAGCAACTTCATAATCATTCATTTTCCATGTTCCAAAACCAATGCAAGGTATATTTACACCATTATTTAATTTTAAATTCATTATTTCCCTCCTTTTGTTATAATGATGTCATGTCATCATTATATTAACACTTACATATTTTTTTGTCAACACAGTCATCATAAAATAAAAAAAGAGAGAGTTTCATTCCTATCTCCAAAAATTAGCATTTCCACTACCAAGAGAAACAACTTCAAATTTGGTATTATATGAAGTCCCTCCTCCAAAATATGTTTTTCCATAACCTTCACTACTATTAAAAATATCTATCTTATTTCCTTTAATAACTCCTCCACGATCTACAACAATTCCATAAATTGTGTTATCTGTATTCAAATTATGATTTGAAATTTTAATCATTGTTCTAAAAGGAATAGAACGGTCAGCAGCCTAACAATAATACTTCTTTCCTTTATAATACAAATAAGGTGAATTCGTATTATTGACATCACTTGTTGGTGATACCTTATGATGAAGTACCTCCACATCCTGTACAATCTCCACCATAAAGTGTTAAACGTCCTGTAAAGGTTGTACCTTTAAGAACTCCATCATATTGAATAATCTTATCTACTGGTTCTTCAATAATGTCTTCTTTAATCATTTGCTTATCTGTTTCTTTACCATTAGCGTAAGTATAAAGATAAGTTCTTTTTGCTTTTCTATCTTTTCCTTCCTGAACAACAGTTTTTGTCCAGCTTCCACTACCTTTAGTTTTTGTTGAGTATGGAATTTTCTCTATTTTTTCGACTGTTTTTGTTTCAACTCTTGTAATCTCAATATAATCATTTTGTTGAACAATTTCATCTTTATCTTTATTTAAAGTATCTTTTTATCTAACTCAACATTTAATTCATTTAAAACATTTGATACCGTATCCTGCTTCACCAAATAATCTTTTTTCTCCTGTAAACCATCTTTTAACGTAATATCTACAGTTGGAATAAAATTCGTAATCTGATTGACGGCTCCAGATGATACAGTTGCTAACATAATAACAACATATACAACCGCCATTGCTAAACCCTTTGTTCGGCTGTCAGCCGAGACAATAGCCTATTTAGCCTTGTTTAACATAAAATATCTTTCTTATTTAATCCCAAACATTTTTTTGGCATTAAATGTTGTGATTCTAGCAACGTC
>CAYSWW010000189.1:0-4075 GCA_964434915.1 uncultured Coprobacillus sp. | reverse complement strand
TCTACTCATGGTACTAGTTTTCCTTCTTCCCCTAAGATCATGCATAAGTTCAAATTCTATTTCAATAACTGATAGATTTGTTCGGTCCTTCACTCCATTACCATTACAGTAACTTCTTCGCTACTACGACCTCGGCTGACTTCTTGTGATTCGTTGTTACTAGGAATTTCTTCCCTCACAAGACCTCCCGGGATAAGGTCATATCTCTTTCATTCCATATATCCGCCATATTTACATATAACAGTCCTATTCCGCAACCTCTTATGACTTCGTGTTGTTTTGCACACTCATCCCCGTTATATGCCTGATATGATTCGTGTTCCTCGGACCGGAGTTTTGCCTCCATCTTCTTTCAGATTCCACCTCACGATGGACACCCTTGATATTGGCTAGTGGTTGGCAGTTGCGACATCGCCCCCACAGTGGACTTGCACCACCTAGATATATGCCATGCCCGGCATACAAAATAGTTAAAACCACTGTCATCCAGTGGTTTTAACCTCGCATACTTTTTTGAAAATCAATATTTAAAACAAAAATACATATAATCATAATTAATATCAGATGAAAAACAATGAGATGTCCTATCATATTTTCAAAGAAAATAACGATAATCACCAATTGCATAATCAAAACACATATATTCTCAATAACTGAAAGCTTCATTAAATCATGTCTACTAAAACCATCAATATAACAATATAACCATCTTCTCTTTCGATAATAACAATATGATATCGCAACAATCATAGCAACAATGATAAATATACCAAAAATAACTTGTATGAAATGCTGATGATAATCATTGATCTCTCGATAATTTGCTAAATTGATCAAATCCCCTGTAAAAACAATCCTTTCAGAAGAAAAACCCTCTCCATCCTGATAAGATGAATAATTCACTAATTCATTGAGATCTTCAACAAAGAAACCAGGTTCACTCCCTATCAATGACCTATAGTCTTCTATAGGTATGAAAATATAATATTCATCTGATAGAATTGTTGCATTAATAATATTATCATACATCACACCACCAATATCAAACGTTATTTCTGAATCAACATATGCTAACTTCAATGAATCACTTCTCAAATCTTTCTTAAAGAAAGGTATTAACGCCTGACAAATATAATATCCCTCTTGATGATAATTTTGTTTCAAATATTGTTCTATTTGATTCTCTGGATAATAGAAAAACAGTTGCACATCCAACATATCATCAACAGTTACATATACTGGCATATAATCTTCACTTACAACTTCTTTCTGTGATGTCATTTCACAAACATTTATTTGATTTGTCGTGTAATTCAATAGAAAACTGTGAAGAACATAATATAGAATAAAAGGTATACAGAAAATTAAAAATAGCTTGATATAAAAGAGTCTGTTGGCTGTCGTATGTAATTTTAAATAATTAAAGATATTAAGATGCATTTTTCGTTCTTCTTTGATTATTTCTTCTTTTTGTAAGTCAATTCCTTGTATCAATTTTAATGTCTTATTCTCAATCAGATAAACCTTATCCACATATTCATCAATTGATTTATGACTCGTCAAGATAATACAAATATTGAATTCTCTAGCAATATCCTTAAGCCATGTCATCAATCTTTTTTCATTTTGATCATCTAGCTGACTGGTTGGCTCATCTAGTAATAAAAGTTCCGGTTTCTTTGCGATAGCACATATCACTGCAACTCTCTGTCTTTCCCCACCTGATAAATTTTTTATCATCTTATCCTTTAAGTTCTCTACCTTCAAATGAACAAGCAGATTTTCAATGTCCTCATCAGACAGTTTATTACCACTTAAACTAGCAAAATACTGAATATTATGTTTGACCGTTAAGGTATCATTTAAGCTATTCTCTTGTGAAACATATCCTATCTTATGTCGCCTGACATTTGCTCTCTGAGCATCGTTATAGCTATCAATTCTTTCTTGATCCCATTGATATATAAATTGCGATTTATTGAAAAGACAAAGCTCATATAACAAGCTTGTCTTCCCACAACCGCTCTTTCCTTTAATCGCAATGACTTCTCCTCGATTGGCACTAAGACTTCCTTGAGTAATCAGTTCTTTATCTTTATAACAGAGATGAATCTGAGTAATTTTTATCATTTTGCTTTTTCCTTTGTTTTATAAATCAGAGGCAAAAATTCAATGATAGCTGCAATCAACAAGGAAATAAAAATGCCATAATAAGGAATAGTATATCCTTGATTTTGAATCCTATTAAAGATAAGAATTATAGCATAGCTAATAATCAATGAAACAAGGAATAAAAATAATGTACGATACAACGATGTCTTGATTTTTATTTGACGTACATAGTGATTATCCTGCGTCAATGTATGTAAATAATCAAAGAAAGTTTGATCTTGAGCTCTCTTAAGATACTTTGTAATCAAAATAACTGCCAATAAACCAATTGATAAACCTAAAACTATATATTTTTGATAATCACTAACATTCTGTTCACTCTCAATATAACCCATAGTATCAATATATTGTGAATCAACCGATAACCCAATTTTCTCAATTTCTTCTTCAAATTCAGCAATATCTTCAATAGAATTTAACGATACAACATAAGCATTTGGTTCATATGGTTTATATTCCACTATGCCCTCATTATAAGAATCCGTGACTTTCTCCTCCTCAATGTACCGTTCATAAATACTTTGAGGAATATAAATAACGTATTCATTCAACGATAAAGTCATTCCCATACCCTCATTTTCGTCATTCAGTGCCCCAGCAATTGGCATAGTCACTTCTATACTGTGATCATCTGGATAGACAAGATAAAATTCTGGCGTTCGCCCATCTTCTGAAATATAATAGGCTTCATTAAAAACATTGTATTGAGGAACTGGCAAGGTAAAAGTCAACTCACTTCCTGATGAAATATTACCTAATGATTCTGCTAAATGAGAGTTAATATAAATGCCTTCTTCATTATAGAAAGTATTTACATATGGTGTAACATCCATTGTATCGTCGTAGGATACAAAATTGAAATTTGATGATTCATCAAAAGCATTCTTACCATTATATATAATATTGGTTGATAAGTTTGAATAAGTATTTGATATACAATACAATGGTCTGACTTTTTTCACCATACTTAAGTTTTCCAATTGTTGAATCTGTTCATCTGTCAATGGATACTCGTCCCCTGAATATGTCCATCCTTCTTTCAATGGCACATAAACAACAAACTGATTGGAAAACATGCATTGAAGTTTTTCTTCTTGTGCAATAACATATTGATTAACCGAAAATACGCCTATGACAATAGAGACTATTGTGATAAGTGATAAAATAATAGAAATTATATGATAGAATTTTTTATGCTTCAGCGTTTTCCAATAATACTTCTCAGTATCGACAAATGATTGTGATATGAGCGACTTTTTTTGCTCTGTCTCATTATTGACACTAACCTGATGTTGGTCAAGCAAATAAACTTTATCAGCCAATTCAACCAGTTCTTGATCATGCGTTGCGATAATTGTTATACGATCTCTTAAATACTCTGACACCAATTCTCTCATAACAAGACACATATCCTTATCTACTGCTGAAGTCGGTTCATCAAGCAACGTAACTGGCCTCTTTAAAACAATCGCACAAATCAAAGCAAATCTTTTCTTTTCACCAAGCGAAAGTGAATTGACATACATATCTAAGACATGTTCCATGTCTAATCTTTTTAACAATGTTTTTTCTAATGTCTGATCTCTTTTCTGATGATACAGAGCATATAACAAGTCCAAATTTTGTCTCATAGTCAAATCTGTTTCAAAATCAGGATCCTGAGTTACATAATAGAGATTAGACATTAATGTAGCTAAAGTCATCTGTTGTTCATCAATTGTATAATTTTTATAAAAGGAATTTCTTAAAGCAACGACATTCAACAAAGTTGTCTTCCCCGAACCACTTTTACCTGATAATACAGTTATTCCCTGATGACAACACAAATCTAAATGGTCTATTATGACATGTTCATATTTTACATAAATGTTTTCTACCGCTAACATTATCTTCCCTTCTTTCT
>CAYSWW010000188.1:0-4148 GCA_964434915.1 uncultured Coprobacillus sp. | reverse complement strand
AAAAAAAGCACAAAAGAAACATGGTGCTAACTGCCAAAGACGGGTAAAAAATGCAAAATACCGAAACTCAAATTCTAAAAATATTGTTTTATTATATACTTATTAAGTATTAGAATAGGGACATAAATTAAGTTGATTATTAAGATTATATGTTAAAAATGAGATACAGATAAAAAAATACATTAAAAGATGTCATATTGATAATATATTATCAATATAATAAGTGATTATTCGATGATATTATTTTACTTTGATGTCTCCTTAATATATGTCTCCTTAATATATGTATCTAACTGGATGTTAATACCCATCAGTAACATCAAGAATAATAATCTTGGTCTGGTATGCATTTGACATTGGGGAAGACTATAATCGTTTAAAAGTCGGTTATTTATTCTTTCACATACAGTTCTGTTTTTGTAAATAAGTTTCCATAAACAGGAACCGAAATGAATCGGATCAAACAATTTAGGTTCTTCAGATGTTTTGATATATATAGTAAGTTCATAATCGGATTTTCTACAAATATCTGCGATGACAAGAGAATCTTGGCTTATCACAATCACAGATTTTGTTGCCACGATGGTTAGAATAGATATGAAGAGCGGAACAATCGTCACTACTAACGATAGCAAGATGATTGTCAATAAGACCAACATTAACAGAGAAATTAACAGCTAAAAGATCGTATAATATCTGAACAAGGAATTCTGGACAATCGAGATTGTGATTGCCGTCATGGTAGAAATCGGCTACGAAATCAGAGATATTAAGAGAGTTATTAAGTTTTTCGTCCTTTTTAAGCTTGTATTGAGGCTTAGAGTTTCTGCCTTTGGGCCAGATATTGAAAAAGGAGACGTCACCGAAGACCCTGTGACAAAAGTCATAAACCTTAGAGGCAGGGAAGTGATAAGAATGCGGGAAACTAGCCAAAACAAGAAGAAAAGGATTGTTATTAAAAAAAGTGAGCAACTTTTTAAAGGAAACAAACTTAAAATGAGCCATAAGGACCAAAGATCTAAAAATATCAATATTGAACAAAGTTTTACGACCAGTATGGTAGTAAAGAGAAATGATATCATCCACGTGCAGGTGGACCATCTTAAAGAAAGATTTGAAATAGAAATCTTTCATAAGAGTGGAATTAAATCATGACAAGAAAGAGAAAAGATGACAAACATGGTCAATATAGTCATGATAAAAAATAAATTGTTTAACATAGCAAACACCTGCGAAAACTTTTGGTTAAACAACGAGCAGCACAAAGCGACATGCCAAAACAGTAAAATAGTTAAGTAATTTTTTTAAAGGCGAAAATTTTGAGGAGGTGAAAATTATGCGTACTGATTATCCAAATATTATTGGCAGTTATGTTCATGGTAAAATAGATAGACCTGCAGGGAGCAGTCATCCACGATATCCTGATATGATATATCCCATTAATTATGGATATGTTGATGATATTTATGCCGAGGATGGTGATCCTCAAGATATTTATCTACTAGGTAATACTGAACCATTGGATGAATTTGAAGGTTATGTCATTGCTGTCTATCGTCGAGATGATGATGTTGAAGACAAATGGATTGTAACAACTAATGGTCAAGATTATACAGACAAAGAGATACTTAAACAGATTGATTTTCAAGAGAAATTCTTTACCGGAAAACTATTACGATAATCTGATATAAGCTATAGATTAGTGGATTATAATTGCTATTTTTTCAAATTAAATCAGCAATTTTTGAATAATATTTTTATAAATTAATCATAGTAATCAAATTATTTTATTATAAATATCTCAAGTTTCGCAGTTGATTTTAAATAAAAATAAAGCTTAAATGCTTGATAAATCAAGAAAAATGTTTTTTAAATATATTTCTTGACAGCCAATGTCATTAAGTTAAAGAGTATTATGAGAATTTAATGATTAAGTTAAGGTACTAATACAATTTAGTGTTGGTCCCTTTTCGATTATTTCAAAATAATTGAAGGTTTTTTGCTTTTTTAGACGCACTTAAAAAGAACACATCATTAAGCTCAAAAAATTTTGTTGATATCCTAAATTAACGTGCTATAATCCCGTTTTCGACACTTTTTAAAGAGCGCAAAAGCGGAAACTCTTGATATATAAGGGTTTTCCGCCTTTTTTCCTGTCTAAAAAAATGTTGTATGGGAATGTTTGCTATAAAATTTTTTTAATTTTTTTTGCAGGACCTTTGGCTGATAATATTCCTTGTTCAGCTCAAGTCCAAATACTTCGTTTAATGCATTACATAATTCACTCCCACTGTATGTTGATTGATAATAGATATCATGGTTATTGATGACGTTCATATTTTCAGATTTTCTATGATTTCTTCTATCGTAAAATGGTAGCCGTGCTGTTTTAGCTTTATTTCCATTAATCTGTATATCAGTAATGATGTATAGCATACCATAAAATGCCCTATGATCCTTTCCTTTTTTCTGTGATGGACAGGTCTTGCTTTAAAATATGTTTTCAAGACCCTGAAACAGTCTTCTATCTTATAGCGCTGATAATTGATCTCGAATATTTCTTTTGTATCATTAACAGCTTCCAGGTTTGTGGCTATTGCATAATATCCATCATACTTTTCTTCTTCTCTTATCAGTTCTTCATTGATGATGTAGGTATCCTTTTCATTTTTCTTTTTCATGATGAATCTTTTTGGATCATTTTGATTCTTTTTTAAATCTTCAACTTTATTATTTTTGATTAGTTTCTTTGCTCTTTCTATTTGTCTGTTCCTTATCTTTCTTTGATATTCCATCATTTTTCTTGAAAATGTGATAATGACATATTGATTCAAGGTTCCCTTTGCCTTTCTTGTTCTCGTCTTTCCGGTTTTCGTTATATATGTTTCTTCAAGGCCTAGGTCAACGAGTTTATCAGCAGGTATGACCTTGTAAGCATGATCATTGTATAGATCAAGATTATCTTTATTATTTTTATCAAAACTTTTCATTTCCTCTATGCTTATATCCTTGTCATTAGATAATAACTTATATTCAAAGTCATTGAATACTGCTTCCTTTAGAGAGTCAGATAATTTCTTTATTGATTGCGTTACTATAAAAGCACGATTTCCAAATGAATTGAATTTTCTTATATCCAAAGATCCCAACCCTGCAGTAGCACAATAGGTAAGTTTCTTGTTGGCAAATGTTTTGATCATTTTTTCTTCGGTGGCTGTAGCACATACCTGTTCATTCTGATTACCTGGATTGATGCACATTGATAAGGGAATACCAGCACCATCCATAAAAAGTCCCATATGAACAAGTGGTGCAGGCTGATGCTGTTTGGATGGGCCATATTTTCTCAGACTTATGGAAATGAGTTCACCAGTAACATCGTCAAAGTCATCCTCATTAGGTTCTTCTGTTTCAAAGTAATAGTTGGTGCAGTCAAAATAACAGACAGATGTATCGCGTTCAACGATATTATTGCTGTTTTTAAAAAGGTGACCAATATATTCATCGAAGTTGTCAGCCAGAAGAGAATGGTGCTTCAAGATATTGTGATATTTAATATCAGGAGCTTCAAAATACGATTCAAGATGTTTGAAAGTACCCAGCTTAGAACGAGGTTCAAGAATTCTGTCAAAAGTCACAAAACGATTGATTTCATTGATATCATAAGTAATTTTTGTATGAGAAACAATATCCTCAAGGAATTCCCTTATTTTCAGATCGTGATAGATTTTTTGAAGATAGAGATAACCAATATTTACATTCAACTATTTGGAAATCTTATCAGAGGAAGATGATAATTGCTTATCAAAAGCAATAGAGATATCAAGTCTGATTTTATTTTTTTAATATCATCATTAAAGGCCTTGACCATATCCTTGGCATATTGGAGAGGGTCATCGGTAATTTTGAGAAGATCATTATGTTTACCAATGGTCTTAACATTTCTAGTAGTTGTTTTTTTACCGTTACGAATGCCCTGTTGGATAAAATATGTAGGGTTTTTTGATTTTTTATCGTAATAAAGTTTCACGGAACAGCACCTCCAAGACTATTATATCACAACATACAATAATACTATACAACATTAAAATTCATAATAGGATAAACGCATGAAATTATATATTGACTTTTACAATAAATATAGCTTT